>NZ_JAVRBQ020000033.1:0-59617 GCF_034531215.2 Nostoc sp. ChiSLP03a | reverse complement strand
TTTATAAAGCTGCATAGAATTCGATCCCCCCTAGCCCTCCTTATAAAGGGGGGAACCAGAAAAACATATCAAAGTCCCCCAATTTATCGGGGGATTTAGGGGGATCTAGATATGTGTAACTTCACATTAAATTGGTATTAGGTAATTGAACATTTTGTAGTTGACTGTAGGGTGGGTAATACCTATAACCTAAAAATAAGAACTTGAGTTAATAAGATTTCCCATCCTACCATAATCACGTTTCAAAAAGTAAATATTAGTCCTTTATGTAAAGATGAAGCATCATGAATAGAACCGTATTACCTCATCAAAAATTTTTAACTGCATTAGCCACAGATTGGTTAATTATTGTTGCAACAATTTGGATAGCAGGCATATTCAACAATTTCTTTGTTTATGCATTGGCAGTATTGATTATTGGCAGCAGACAACATGCTTTAGGTGTGTTAGGACATGAAGGCGCTCATAATCTCATCTCTACGAATCGAAAAATTAACGATTGGTTAACGAATATATTCTGTGCGTGGCCTTTAGCTTTATGTATAGATAGCTATCGCACATCACACATGTTACATCATAAACATTTAGGAACCGAAAAAGACTCGGAATTAGAATATCTAACAAATCACAATGTTCCAACTAGTAAACTGAAAATATTAGCAGCTTTTTTGCACAATATTCTGGGACTGGGCTTATTCAAAATAATCAAATTTTTATACATTTTTCGACCCAGAACAGTGAAAGGATTTATCGGCCCAGTTTTAATGCCGATCGCATTTATTTCTCTTGCAATTTACACGCATACAACTTGGATTACTGTAATCTGGTATCTATCTCTAGCAACATCATTTTGGGCTATTTTTAACGTCAGACCTTGGTTTGAACATATTGGAGTTGAACACAAAGGTTATTCAATTACCCATCGCTTTATCCCTAATTGGCTGGAACAATTTATCTTTTTTCCTCACAATTTTTGGTTACATTATGAACACCACAAATGGCCAAATATACCCTTTTATAATTTGCCATTAAAAAGAGAAATTGACGAAAGTATACCAATTCTTACAACATTTGAAGTATTGAATCAATTGTGTAATTATCCAAATCAACAATCAATAAATTCTGGAAACAACAAGGAATCTAGTGAAGTACAACTTAATTCTGTAAATAGCTATTAACTAGAAGTGAGGTACAGAATATCGTAAGGGCGTACGCCCTTACGCCGCTACAAAGCTAACTGTATTTTTTCAAATTGGTATTAGTCCAAACTGGTAATGAAAATTAGAGCCTCTGGTTCTTCTTGAAAATTGAGCAAGATTTCAAAAATTTAGTTTTATTAACTTCAGGAGCAATTCATGAACGCTTATACTCAAACACTAGAGTACGATGTTGTAATTATCGGTGCAGGATTTGCAGGTGTTTGTCAGGCTCGTCATCTATTACTTAAAATCCCTAATATTCGGATTGCTATAGTTGATTCTCGTCCTGAAGAACCTAAAAGAACAGATCACAGGCTTGGTGAATCATCAGTCGAAATTGCTGCTATGTTTCTGTTTCGAGAGTTAGGTTTGCAAGAGTATATGATTGAAAGTCATACACCAAAGTCAGGATTGAATTTTCACTGGCCTAAAAACCCAAATAAAACAGAATCGATGAGCGATTACTATACCACTTGGGTTAATCGTCATGTTCACCTCCCATCTTTTCATATCAATCGCTCTAAATTTGACCGAGACGTGCTGGAAATGAATAAGCAAATGGGAGCTGCTTATTATAATGGTCGCGTGCTTGATGTAGAGTTAGCACCAAAAGATACAATCAAAACAGTAAAAGTCAAAACTAGCAGTGAATATTTAGAACTCAAAGCCAAACATATTATTGATGCTGCTGGTCGCAAGTTTATTATTGGACGCAAAACAGATAATCTGATCTTTGATAAAAAGGAACTTTATGGAATTGATACTGGATCTGCATGGGTGTGGGTTAGAAACGTAGACCGTAAGATATTTGATAACGGTTTACATGGTAATGAAACACTTGCTAGCCGTTATTACGCTACTAATCACTGGATGGGAACTGGCCATTGGTTGTGGATGATTCCTTTAGATAAAGATACTATGGATTTATCAGTAGGAGTTGTTCACCACAATGACGTGATCTCTGCTTCGCAAGTTAATACTGAAGAAAAGTTTTATGCTTTTCTCAAAGCCAATCATAATGTTCTGTATCAACTTCTGAAGAGTGGCGAACACTTAGAGTTTCATTACTTGCCAAGGTTAGCTCACAAAAGTAAAACAATTCTTTCTGATGATAATTGGTATGTAATTGGTGATGCTGCTTGCATTTTTGATGCTCTTTATAGCTTGGGCTCAACAATGATTGCAATGGCTATTGAGAGTGTAACCGAGGTGATACGTGCTAAGTTGGCTGGTGAAAGTGATGCAGAGGAAAAACGAGTAGCTTATAACCATTTCAATCTTTTATTCCAACGTAATGTTAATCTTCTTGTCAGCAATCATCCCAAACAATTGGGTAACGCTAGTGTGATGAGTTGGCGTGTATATTCAGATCCAATGTGGTGGTTTGGTGTTTTGGTACCAATGTACATAGGTAAATGGCATTTAGATTTAAAGTTCATCTCTATGGCTACTGGTGTTGTAGAGGAGAACATGAACTTTTTCTTGGATGTGTATAAACAGTTGAATGAATTGGCAGAAAAAGGAGCCAATATTGGTTTTATGGATCAGTTGCGTGCTGATCAGTTGATTGGACACTATTACACAGGCAAATTATTTGATAAACACTTCTTGGAGAATGCCAAGTTAGAGCCTCGACGCACCAATGTTTTTACTGGCATCAAAGCTACTGCATTTTATACGGCTGCTTGGTATACGAAGTTGCAATGGAAAGCATTTGGTTTAAAAGGACTATTAGCACCGCGCAGCTTATATCATATCTTTCGCTTCCTGATTTTATCGAGAAAGTTAGCGATCGCAGATCTAATTTTTCGCTTTCAGACTCGAAATTTACCCTACAACAGCCATGTTGCTAAATTGCGTCAAGAATTTAAGAGCTATCAATATCAACCTGAACTACCAAATTGGCATGAAGAAGTTAAAGCTGAAGTTGATAAACGGGTAATTGAAATGGTGAGATAGTGCTTCTTGGATTTCTCACAAAACTCCAGCAAGCAAGGAAAGCTATGCCGAAGGCTTTACGCTGCGCTAACGTAATTCGTAATTCGTAATTCGTAATTGAATTCTTAACTACGAATTACGAATCTGTTAACGATAATTTGTAAATTGCAAAGCAACTGGGTAGTCTTCTTGTTTCAGACGCTGCATTACAACTTGCAAGTCATCTTTAGATTTGGCAGAAACCCGCACAGCATCCCCTTGAATTGAAGCTTGTACCTTTTTGAATTCGTCCCGAATCAATTTGGAAATTTGTTTGGCGATTTCCTGACTGATGCCTTTTTTGAGTTTAATTTCTTGACGCACGCGATTACCACTTGCTGATTCAACCTTACCAAAATCAAAGATTTTTTGGGAGAGGTTACGCTTGGCGGCTTTTTCTCGCAGAATGGTGTGTACAGAATCTAAGGTAAACTCGCTGTCAGTACTAACGTTAATGCTTTCTTCAACTAACTCGACAGTAGTTTCAGTGTCTTTGAGGTCGTAACGACCTTTGATGTCTCGTATAACTTGATCGACAGCGTTAACCAACTCTTGTCGGTCAAAGTCGCTCACAATGTCAAAGGAAAAAGTAGAAGCCATAAAACATTTTGGATTTTAGATTTTGAACTTCGACTTCGCTCAGTCGAACGATTTTTGATTGGGAAAACTCTTCGCCAGTCCCCAGTCTCCATGCCCCAATTAACTAGTAGCTTGGATGATGCTCAAGAAAGAGAGAGTGGCACAGCCAAGGATGCCAATGGCAAACATCAGTGAGCCTCTTTCAGAAGAGCTACGCTAACGCAAAAGGGGTATATTCAAAATATAAAAAATTGAGTATAGCAAACGGGCTACCACAAAGGCGATCGCAGCTACTTGAGCTGTAAAAGAATTTACACCAGTTACATAAGCCATCAATGCAGCTGCGGCAAACACCATAAACGCTTCAAAGGTGTTCTGATGTGCCCAAGTAGCCCGTTGGGCATAAGGTGGCAATTTATCAAACATGGCGCGAGGAGTAGAAAACATTTCAGGCGCAACACGCGCACGGGCATAAGCTACTAGCAAAAATGGCACGTAAATTAGAACGGCGGCAGCAGCGATCGAGTACAAAAAAATTATCATTACTTATTAGTCGTTGGTTATTAGTCATCAGTCATCAGTCATCGTCATTAGTCAAATGCAAATGACAAAAGACAAATGACAAATGACTAATCAAAGTAGAAAAGCGTCACCACTTTTCTTTGTTCTTCTGCATCCTGACAAGTTTGTAATAGGGTGCGGCTGTCGTGAAACGCAAAGCAAATTAGTTGCTGGCAACGGGAGACAATTTCCTTGTTGCACAAATAACTAGCTTCCGCCAGAGACAGATTATCATTACTGGGATTTTCGACTAGATGCATTACCTGTTCTAGTTGCTGGCGCGATTCTAAAGGCTGGCGTTCCAGGCTTTGGGGTAGAATCACTGTCAACAAATTTGCATCAGCCCGCGTTGCTCCCTTGATGGCCGCTGAATTTGTACCTGTAGCACCAGAAGTAATGATTCGATTACCCGATAAAACTAGGGCATAAGTCATCATTTCAATAAGATTCTGATGCGTAATCGGGACGTGACGAGAACCTAGCAAAGCAATTCTTTTAGAACCTGTTTGCTGGATTGTCGCCAATTCTTGGGCTAATGTATCGAGGTTAATAAGGTCTGTTGATTGGCTCAAAGATGGAGATAATCAGACTAAACGACCCAGATATTTTACCAAACAGCGTGTAGATGCGAGGAAAACTTAAGTTAGACATTGCGACTAATTTTCGATTCTTTGGTTCAGTAACTCCATTACTTGGGAACACCAAGCTAGCCAATGTGTTTCATAACTAATGCCATTTAGGAGAGTTAAATACTGAAATTTGCCTGATTCTGACAGTTCTTGCGGATTTTGAAAGTAACGTTGTTCTAAATCTTTATACGTAGACAATTTTTTTTGATGGGCTTTTTGGTGATTTTCTAGCTCTGCCAAGATAATTTGCTTAGGAACAATATGACCAGCAAAAATTTTTACCAGTAAATCATCTTTAATCGGTGTGGGTTCACAAGATTGAGCAATCCACTCTTTGAGATGCTGTTCTCCCAAGTTTGTAACGCTGTAGAGTCTTTTATCTGGCCGTCCTGCTTGAAGAATCGACTCGGAACTAATCCATTCTCGCTCTTCTAGCTTCGACAACTCCCGATAAATCTGCTGGTGACTTGCTGACCAGAAAAAGCCTACCGAGCCATCGAATCGTTTTGCTAAATCATACCCACTACAAGGTGCGTCAACCAGAGACGCTAATATTGCGTGCGCTAATGCCATAATTTTGAATTCACTACTTGACTTATGCAACTAATTGCATAAAATAGTTAATATGCAATTAATTGCATATTAACTTAAGAACAAGGAGTGGTATATGCCTCAAGTCATACCGGGACGATTTACAGCCCAAATTGATGAACCTTTTGTTGTGTTTCTGATTGGGATGCGAATTAATAAATTATTCGCTTTTTCTAAATGGATTCCGACTGCAACAGCAATGTCGCCCATGTTACGAAGCCTTTACCAGAATCCCGAAAAAGGGTTTTTAGGTGGAGAAACTTTTGTTTACTGGCGAAGAGTGGGACTAATTCAGTATTGGCGATCATTCGAGGATTTAGAGCGTTTTGCCAGAAATCCAGCTGATGCACATCTAAAAGCTTGGCAAAGGTTTAATCAAGCCATTGGTGCTGATGGCAGTGTTGGCATTTGGCACGAAACTTATTTAATAGAACCGGGAAGATATGAGGCGGTTTACGGGAATATGCCTGTCTTTGGATTAGCAGCTGCAACTAATCATGTCCCAGCTATCGGGCGCAAGGAAACAGCACGCCATCGCCTGGGAGGTGACGGCGAACCTGCTGTACCCTCACCAGCAATACAGCCTCTAAACTAATAACTGAGCATTGATGCTCTTCATAATTTGAGTTGATGAATCTAAGACAATGCCGCTGCGGGAGTTAAACCTAGTTTGGATAACAAGCGGTCAATGTCAAAATGCTGGGACATCAACTGGCGAATATACTGAACCTTAATCGGCTCGTGGACACGGACTTGACCAAAAGTGCGGTCAACAATTCCCACAGTAGTGAGGGTATCTAAATCAACAGACAAAATGGGGATTTCTAGTTCTTCAGCGCGACTGAGAATGAACGGCGGTGGGGGTAGTTGCCCGGTGAGAATTAAACATTGGGTAGAAGTTTCTAAAGCCGCTTGCTGAATTTCCACCCGATCGCCTCCTGTCACCACTGCCATATTCCGGCGTTTGCGGAAATATTTTACAGCTGAATTGACATTCATCGCTCCAATTGCTAAACTTTCCACCAACAAATCCATGCGATCGTTGCGACAGAGAACGTCAGCCTTTAACTGCTTGACTAGTTCGCCAACACTCACACTGCGAAGCAAATCGCTATTCGGCAGCATTGCTAGCACTGGAATACCCTGCTGTTCCAAAAATGGTAGTATAAGGGTTTCAACCGCTTCTAGTTGGGTGACAGGGATATCATTGATCGCAACTCCAATCAAGCGATCGCCCAGACCCTGTTTTGCAGTCAATAGCGCCTCAACCGAAAGCAAGGATTTATAGCGGCTTACTAACAGCACACCAGCATCCAATACTTCAGCCATTTGCAGCAAAGACAAATCAAACAAATTGCCTTCGGACAAATTACCAGGCCCCTCCAGTAACACTAAATCTCCTTGAGACTTATGTAAATATTGCTGTATTAGGGACTCTTGATAATCGGTTTTGTCTTCCCCCCGCAAGCGCTTTTGCACATTTGGTTCATCCAAAGCTAGCATTGTAGGTGCAACGCGGTTTTCCGGCAAATTGAGGCTAAGAGCGATGAACTGGACATCTTCCTCAATTACGGTTCCACTAGACGAATTGAAAGACGTACCGAGTGGTTTACCGTAGCTAATATCCAGACCTTTTTGCTGTAGCTGATGAGACAAACCCAGAACAGTTGCAGATTTACCGCTGTAATTCTCGGTCGATCCAATCAGCAAATATTTAGGGGATTTTGGCACACATGCACTCCTAATTTCAAAAGTCAGAAGAACCCAGCTAGGTGTTTCCTAATTCTAGTTCCTTCTGGCAAAAGCCTCCCGCTCTCACAAATTAAGCTTTCCCAGAATTACCTTCTGATTGAACAAGCAAGAGGCAAGGGTAAGGTTTTCTTTCCTTATGTATGTCGGCTCTGCTAACCTGTACGCCTACTCTTGAAGATTTGTCATTACCTAACAAATACCAAACTAAAAACTAAGAGCTTCGTTGCTATGGAAGGGTTGGTAGGGTCAAATAAAGTGTTCCACAGATTGAGTGGGTTATCTTTATACGTGTTAGTTGATGCAAGAGGTAAGTTATGGATGTTGAAGAATTGCTGGAAAGGTATGCTGCTGGAGAGAGAGATTTTAGGGACGTTGATTTAAGTAGCAGCGATTTGACTGGTGCTAATCTCAGTGGAATCGACCTGAGTAGTGAATCCGACTTGAGTGGTATTGACTTTACTGATGCTAACCTCAGTAGAGCTAATTTGAGTAGGAGTATGGTAATGTGTACCACCTTTGAAGGCGCTGACTTGAGTTATGCCAACTTGAGTGGTTCTGATTTGACTGAGTGTATCTTCAACGACGCTAACTTGGTTGGTGTTAATTTTAGTGGTTCCGAAATGTTCACCGCCGTTTTGAGTGGAGCCAACCTGAGTGGAGCCAATCTCAAGAATGTGGGTTTGAATGTTGCCAATTTGGTTGGCGCTAATCTCACCGACGCTGATTTGAGCGGAGCTTCTCTCAACAGGGCTAACCTCACTGGTGCTAATTTGACTGGTGTTAAAAATGCCAACATCAGTGGAGCCATTATATACACCACTACTACTAGCCCAGATGGTAGTGTTGTTCGTAGTCGCCAAATTTGTGAATGAAGAGTAATTGTTCTCTGTTGAATATCCTTGGTTAATCTTCGTCTCAATAGTTTTCTCACTTATCAAAGATGCGGATAGCTTCAAAATAGCGGATCAAAAGTAGATGCGATCGCTGCTACTTTTAATAAGTTTAAAAAGTATTTAATTTTCTCTAAAAATAACTGGTGATTACAAATCAAAATAGCCTAATTGCAGGAGCGAGCTACGCCCATTACGGATGAATTATCATAACAAACAAAGTACTGCGATCGCCTACGGTAGACTCAAAGTGATCGCAGATGAAAAGCCTTCAGAAATTTCCTCACAAACCCAACACCTGCATTGATTTTTCAAGTACTTCTTTGGGGCGGAATGGTTTAGTTAGATATAAGTCTGCACCAACCTCAATTCCTTTTTGCTTATCAAATTCCTGTCCTTTAGCTGTCAAAATTATAATGTAGATATCAGTCATTTGCAGGTCGTGTTTGACAATATGGCAGACTTGCAGACCATTCATTTTCGGCATCATCACATCAAGAAAAACTAGATTTGGTTTTTCAGTTTTAATAGTTTCGAGAGCTTCTTCGCCATTTCTAGCAGTTAGAAGTTCAACACCCTCGTCTTCTAATGCTTCTAGAGCTTGTTCCATCAAAATTAAGATATTGGGTTCATCATCAACAATTAGAATTTTCTGGTTCATAAAGATTGGGTATTGGGTATTGGGGATTAGGGATTGGGGATTAGGGATTGGGGATTAGGGATTGGGGATTAGGGATTGGGGATTAGAAGAATTCCTTCCCAGTCCCCAGTCCCCAGTCCCCAATCCCCAGCCTCACCCCAGCCCCCAATCCTCAGCCTCAGTGATTACTGTTCTGACAGCATAATAAAAAATACATTTTCTAACTCCTTCTCAAAGCGTAGGGTTTTCACCAAATCGGCTTCTTGAGAGAAGATAGAATCGATGATGATCATGTCAGGTTTGGCTGACAGGGCTTTATTGATGCATTCTTGCGGATTGGAGGCTTCAATTACGCTGTATCCCTGAGCTTGTAATACATCAGATAAAGTTTTTAAGGCTGATGCATTTTTATCTACAACCAATACCTTTTTACTAGAAGTGCCTTGGTAAAGCAGTGAGCCAATTTCGTTGAGGAGTTTTCCTGTATCAATGGGCTTAGTGAGATAGCGATCGATGCCAATATGGTAGCCCCGTTCTTTATTTTCAATAATTGACAAAATAATGATCGGAATGTCTGCGGTTTGAGGATCGTTTTTGAGAACGGCTGCCACATCGAAGCCGTTGATTTGGGGCATCATCACGTCCAAGAGAATCAGATCGGGACGGGCTGTTTTGATTTGATGAATTGCATCCACGCCGTCTTTTGCTTCTCGAACGTTGTAACCTTCGTTTTCCAATTGTTGACGCAGGAGTTCTCGAATGTTAGCGTCATCATCTACAACCAAAATGGTTTTACGGTTTTGGTTGAACACAGCGCTTTTAGTGATGGCGTGTTCTTTGAGTTGTTTGACAAGCATATCCAAATTCAGATTAGCAGTGGTTTGTCGATCGCAAGCGTAGGTGGGAATGATGAACGAGAATATACTGCCTTTACCTGGTTCACTGTCAACCCAGATTCTACCACCGTGATGATCGACAATTTGTTTACAGATGGGCAGTCCTAACCCAGTCCCTTTGGGTTTGTCGGTGAGGGTGTCACCAACTTGGCGGAATTTCTCGAACACTTTTGGCTGGTCTTCAGGTGCAATCCCAATGCCTGTGTCGATGACGCTAATGCAAACACCGTCGTCTCCTTGCTTAACGCGGCAGGTGACATAACCAGATTCGGTAAATTTAACGGCGTTAGAAATCAGATTGATTAAAACTTGCAGTAAACGATTGCGATCGCCTACTATTTGAGGCAGCCCAGGTTCAATCTCGCTGACCAACTGCAAGCCGTTGGTTTCAAACAACCCAGCAGTAGAATTGGTTGCCCAATCCAGTAATTCGCTGGGATCGATCGGCTGCATTTGCCATTCCACCTTACCTGCTTCCATCTTGGCAATGTCTAGGACATCGTTAATCAAAGACGTGAGCCGTTCTGCTTCCGACACAATAATGTTGAGATTGTCAGCCACCCGCTTAATCGTTTTCTGAAGCTTGCGGTCTTCGGTAGAAATCATTGGGAACACATCAGTTTCCAGCTTTTCTTGAATGATCGACGCAAAACCGAGGACAGAAGTTAGTGGCGTTCGCAGCTCATGGGAAACTGTTGAGATGAAATCGGTCTTCATCTGGTCGATTTCCTTTTCTGCCGTCACATCCCGAATTAGCAGTGCTGAACCGAAGCAGGCATCGGGTTCTGAATTTGCCGTCTTTTTAAAAATAGCAGTTGCCACTGCCTGACCAATGCGTTCTTTGGTCAATGCAACTTCGGCAGAGAACACCTCACTGGGATGGGATTGAGTTCGTGCAACCAGTTCTGGTAAGCCAGATATGGGTAATTCTCGGTAGTGACCGTTGACGGCGTTAGCTGTCAATTCATACATAGCTAGAAAGGCAGGATTGAAGTGGGTGATTTGTCCGGTAATATCTGTCACCAACAAACCATCTGCTAAATTATCTAAAATGGCATTTAACCCCTGCGCTTCTGCTAGAGTATTTTGCAGGGCAGCCGTCCGTTCTATAACTCTAGCTTCCAGTTCTTGATTCAGTTGCCTGAGAGCGATTTCTGCTTGTTTGCGGGCAGTGATGTCGGTATTGATTTCCAGCACCGCGCAGGGCTGACCAGAGATGTCCCGTTGCAGAGTCCATCGACTCTGGACGGTAATCAGTTTGCCATTATGGGTGAGATGTTCCACTTCTCCTTCCCAATTACCTTGCTCTAATAACTCCGCGATAATTTCTTCCTTTGGTTTTGGAAAGGTTTTTTTGATAAAAGCCTGAATGCATTGGTCTTTGACTTCCTCACGCGTCCAACCGTAGAGCCTTTCGGCACCCTGATTCCAGTAAGAGATTTTGTCGCTCATGTCGCGGACGATAATGGCATCGCCGGAATGATTTAACATATCCAACAAACGTTGATTTTCAGCTTCTGCCTGTTTGCGTTCGTGAATATCAGTACAGGTGCCAATCCATTCCCGAATGCTGCCGTCTTCTTCTAGTACGGGGGCACCACAGACAGAGAAGTAGCGGTATGTGCCATCCTTGCCACGCAGCCGATATTCGGTTTGGTAGATACCTCGCTTTGCCACAGCAGCATTCCAAACTTCTGTGGATCTGGCACGGTCATCGGGGTGAATTGGATCGATCCAGCCCCAACCCTCAACTTCAATTTCGCTCTGCCCCGTATACTCAATCCAGGTGAGCATTTCACTGCTGATTCCCAATCCTTCTGGGGTAGCTCCCCAGACAATCTGTGAAGTAGCAGTTACTAAGGAGCGATATCGTTCTTGAAGACGCTGATTTTCGGCTTCTGCCTGTTTGCGATCGTGGATATCGGTGCAGGTGCCAATCCACTCCCGGACGCTGCCATCTTCTTCTATAACGGGCGCACCCCAGACCCAAAAGTAGCGATAGTTGCCATCCTTGCCACGAATTCGGTATTCAATTTGATACATACTCAGGTTCGCCACGGCAGCACTCCAGACTTCTCCGGTATAGGCGCGATCGTCAGGATGAACGGCATCAATCCAGCCCCCATTTTCCGCTTCAGCTAGACTTTGACCTGTATAGGCTATCCAGCTTGCCAGTTCAAAGCAAATTCCTTGCGGAGTGCTTACCCAGACAATTTGTGTATTAACAGTTACTAGAGAACGGTATCGGGCTTCACTTTGTTTCAGTGTTTGTTCAGTATCTTGGCGTTCCTGCTGGGCGCGTCGAAAGTCGCTAATGTCCTCCACACTAGACCAGATCAGTTGCTCTCCATCTTTCTCAATCATCTGTCCAGAAAGTCTAACCGAAACCAGATGCCCGTTTTTGTGGATTAACTCCTTCTCAGATGGGCCGTAGCGACCAGTTTGTTCTAGTTGCTTTAGGATAGCTTGGTCAGTTAAGGCATGGTTTTCAGGAGTAATCTGGCGATCATCGCCCAGATTCAGGGTTTCTGGAACAGTTCGCCCCAAAATGGTAGCATAGGCGGGGTTGATGTTAATTAGCGTCCCATCTTTTCGGCACAGTACCAGACCAACAGGACATTGTTCAAATAGCTGACTATTGTATTCATCAAGTTGGTTAAACATGGTTGAGGTTTCTTTAGTGGCGTATTTGCGTAGGGTTAGAACAACAGAACCAAGACAACAAAGTGGCGTAAAGCTTTAACGAAATTGGGTGGCGTTGGAACATCTGGTAAAGTTGATCGGGTGATGCACCTTCCACATCTGGACTGTGCTGTGAAAGTCGCTGGATCAGTTGAGTATGGCGGATCAGCAGATCCGTTGGTTTGAGCATTGGAGCTGTTGATGGAATGAAGCCGTCGGTATCGGGAGTAGTGGATGATTCCGTTGTGGGAGTTGGCAAAGCAGAAGTGCTATTTTGTTCTTCAACAGCGTCTGCCAATGCACAATTGATTGGAATCTGAATCCACAATTCTGTGCCTTCACTCGGTTGAGAACGACACTTAAGCATTCCCCCATGTTTGTCTACAATAATTTGGTAGCTGATTGCCATGCCTAACCCCGTTCCCTTCCCAACATCTTTCGTGGTGAAGAAGGGATCGTAAATGCGGCGAATTACCTCCTCCTTCATGCCTGGGCCGTTGTCGGCAATGCGAATTACAACCCACTGGTGATCAATGGCTATGGTACGAATAGTGATTTGGAGATTAGGAGTTGGAGATTGAGGATTATTTTTGAGTCTCCAATTTTCCATGCTTTCTTCCAAAGCATCAATGGCATTTGCCAGGATGTTCATAAACACCTGATTCAATTGTCCGGGATAACATTCAATCAGAGGAAGTGTTGCATAGTCTTTAACAATTTCAATTGCCGGACGATGAACATCTGCTTTCAGACGATGATGAAGAATCATTAGCGTTCCATCGATGCCATCGTGGATGTTCACGGCTTTCATTTCAGCTTCATCATGGCGGGAGAAGTTTTTCAGGGATTGGACAATTTCGACGATGCGACCTGTGCCCAGTTTCATCGAATCTAGCAGTTTGGGAAAATCCTGCATGATAAATTCCAGGTCTATATTGTCTAACTCTGATTCCAGTTCTGGAGGAGCAACAGGTAGAAATTTCTGATACTTTTCCAACAGGTGTAACAAGTCTTTAGTGTATTCGGCAACATACTTTAAATTGCCGCAAATAAAATTAACTGGGTTGTTGATTTCGTGAGCAACTCCAGCAATAAGTTGTCCGAGACTGGACATTTTTTCGCTTTGGATTAATTGAGTTTGGGCTAATTGCAACTCATGGAGAGCTTGCTGAAGCTTCTGTGTTTGGGCTTTTGCCTGGAGAGCTACTTGAGTGCTTTGCTCGTAAAGCACAGCTTTGTCAATAGCGATCGCTGTTTGAGAGGCAAAGATACTCACCAGTTTCAGGTGTTCAGCCTTGTATGAGTCAGTTTTGACCGTTCCGATGGCGATCGCTCCCAGTACCCGCTCTTTGGCTCGTAACGGTACACAAATCATTGCACTAACGTGTTTTTGTCCCTCTAATCGTGGATCGGCTTGCACATCATTAACGAGTTCGGCCCGGTTGGATTGCACAATGCTGCCGATAATTCCCTTACCAGGTTCCGGGTGACTGTGGTCAAAAAACACTCCAAATTCGGCAATGATTTCAAACGCAGTTGCATCTCGATTCAAAAGCAAAATCATCCCCGCAGATGATTCAATTAATTGACTCAATTCTTGAAGCACAAGTTGGGCAATCTGTCGCGTATCTAAACTTGTTGTCAGTTGAGTCGAGATATCGTCAAACAAATCAATTTCCTGATATCGCTCTAACAATTCTTTGGCGAGTACTTTCTTCTCAGCTTCCTCTTTTGCCAGAAATGAGAGCAAATTTGCAAGTATAGTTGCCTGTTCTTCTCCAACAACCCAACCGATGATTTCTCCTGAAACCTCGATTGGATAACGGTTTTCTACAGTTTGCTCTCCAATACTAATTAGTTTCGTGCCGTCTACTAGTTCAACATCAACTGCGATGTTGAACTGATAGACTAAGTTATGAATAAGAGATGGCAACTCTTTTTTATTGAGCATCTTTCTAAGGCTAAGTGCGGGCATGAAACACCTCATCTAGAGCAGGTTGCAAATTTCTCACAATCAGGGTTGGTTCGTTGGCGTAGTTTCTCATCGAGAAACATACAGTGTATTGCAACCTCCTGCCACCTTCAACGTCGCTATTCATACTCCTTTGCATAAGCAAGCTAGAGCTACCATCTCCAGGAAAGAGAGGAATTGTCATAAAAATCTAGGGATATAACAGTTTACTAATTAAGACTAGTTTTCCCAAAAACCTTAGCGATATAACAGCGAAGTCGAACGGTAGCAAATACCTTTAAACTGTTTACCAGAGGCATTCTTCTGTTCTTATAACTTGCTTAATGTTTGATAGGTTCTCAAAAACTATAAATAAAAATTTATTAATTAGATAAAACCATAGATTAAACTCTATGTTTAATTCATGTCTCTTGTTACTACTCCTGATAAATTGGGAATCAGCTTTTTTGAGTATAAAAGTTAGCGTATTTATAAGAGTAAAATAATCGCCTTTAGTGTACCAAAAGAAGCTGCGATCGCAGCTTCTTTTGGTGATTTTAAAAAGTATTTAGGTAGGTGCTAGTTTTAGTTAGATCCGAGAATAGCGAAAACGAAGTCTGAGTAGTCGTAGCCAGCGTAACCACATTTGTGCAGGTTGTTCAAAGAAAGTAAAAATATCACCGAAACCCAAATTAGTTTTGTGATGATGTAACCAGTGTCTTTCAGGAGTAGTAATAAATAGAATTTGGCATAAAATATTTACAGGCTTTGAAGTTTGCCAACCCAGTACACTTATATGTCTCCACCATACATGTAATTGACCAAGCAGTAATCCAGAAATCACGCCAATAGGAGAAAAAGACCACAGGACTACTGCTATAAGTACATAAGGCAAAGCTCCCAACATACCATCTAAAAGAACCTGGGGATTAAAAGTCAAGATAGCGTAGTGGCGGAAGTCTTTTTTCCAGGAGTGGTGCGTTTTTAAATGAAGGCTACCAAAAACGTGCTCGGGTACGTGGTAAAAGAATGTAGATAGAAAATCGCCAACAAACAGTAACAACCAAGCAACAGCGATAGCCTCAAGCATTTGTACTCCTCAAGAATAATTAAGAAAACTCCACAGAAAATATGCAAATGTCATGCTGTAGGCGTAGACACCTGTTTTGCGTTATGCAAGTAGCACCTGTGTGTCTCATGAGTCTACCCCCCAGTTAATTTGGCTCAGAGTATATGTAATTGGATCAGTTGCAGTTTCATGAATTTCCGATCCTTAATGCAGTCAACAGCAACTTGTAAGAACCTCCAATTTGACTTCTAGCTCTGGGTTAATGGTATTAATACCTCTAAAACCCGATGTAAATACAGTACTTTATCATAGTTACTACACAATCTTCTTACTAAGGCATACAGCGTAAGCAAAGGTTGAGTTAAGCTCGGTACAAATTTAGGTTAAGGATTTCTGCAATATTGTTAATTATAAATTTATTGCAATTAAGCTTGAATGATGACTCGATTTAGAAGGATCTAAATAGATATTATGCCAATATTGTTAATTATAAATTTATTGCAATTAAGCTTGAACGATGACTCAATTTAGAACGGTCTAAATAGATATTATGTCAATCTCAATTGAGTTATTGAGATGAATTAAGTAGGTTTATAGTTTACTTGAATACCTGTAAAATTTGCAGTATCTATAATTAATTAGATGCCATAGATATTTTTTATAAATCGAGTAATAATATCGCTTTTAATTTACACTTTTAATAATTAATAAACATTAAAAAGATAGGGATAATTTGATAATTTACCTTTATTTGCCAAGTGCGTTTGAATTTCCTTACCTAGACCATTCGTTCGCTCAAGTTGTAGACACTGGCAACTTTATGTGTCACCCTTGTTTTGTGGTTACTGCTGCGTATAGCTTGCTACGCACAGCGAACGGGGTATGCATTAGACTACAGCCTAAGCTAAGAAATATAAAAAATTAAATGATAGAGTACCAAAGATTGATTCTTCCTTTATCATTTATAGACAAGTTAGTAAATCAATAAAGCACACCTGCAATATTTATTTACAATGTGTCCGATTAAAAGGGTGCCTCAATATATCCAAAATTCAGGTTACTTTCCAGTTGGAAGGTAAAATCAGGATTTTAAGTTATGATTACACGATTTATCTATTTCAGTATGAACAAAAAATGGGCGGTCAAACGAATCACTATAAACCTGGCCTCAAATGAAGCCAAAAACCTTGAAAAATATTGTGAACAGACAGGCAGACCAGCAACGGATGTCATCAGAGAACTTATTCGAGCCTTGCCACTGACAAAATAAAAGTAGATTTGCGAACTATTTCACCCGTTGATTTTCAAGATATAACTATTAAAATTTGGTTTAATTGGAGGTCTTAAAGTAAGAGGTAGTAATTTTTTGTGATGATTGAGAAGAACGTAAAAATTTAATTTCTGGCACGCTACGCTCATTACTGCGAGCGCAGCGTGCCAAAAAGAAGATAACACGAGCGCTATTATTGAGTTGCACAATGAGGAGTGAGAGAATATTTTTTTTGGTTCGGTGACTATATTGTGTCGTCATCTTCGTCAGAAAATAATCTCTAACCCATATTGTTTAAAATTTTCGCCACAAACAATAGCATTGAGGTAGCAAATATACAGCCGTGAGGATCTAATCTATGATTACTGCTCCTGCAATTACTCACATCAGAGTAAAATTGGAAACCTTTGTCCAAATCTGCACTTCTACTTTAGCTATAACTCTTCTGGAATACCGCTTTTCAGGCTTAGCGTCAACGTTGGGCAGCTCAAGGCAAAGCTTGAATGAGTTCTCGAATCACGTCTATTGCTAGTTTGCCTGTTTGTTCGCAATACTTTTCAAGGTTTTGAGCTTCATCTGATGTTAAATTGATAGTGATTCGCTTAAGCGCTCTTTTTTGACTGGAGGTGGTCAAACGGGGAAATTTAAGTGCAGCAGTTTTATTCATTGATTGATAAGCTAGATATATAGAAACTTTCCTTATCAAGATTGCCAATTTTTAGCTGTATTTACCAGTGAAAATCGGGATTTTGAGATTGAACTTAAGCTTTACTCCCAAAAATATTACTGAGAATATTAGGTATTAAATTACTAATACCATACGTAATAAATCTACCATCACCAAATGTAAGAAGCTTTCGGCTAAAAAGATGATGTTAGCAATGTCCTACAGTCCAGATAGTCTGTTGAGCAAGCAGCGTTGAATTACCGAGATGAGTAGATGGTAAAAGTAGCTTTTATTACTAGTTATTTTGGTAATATGCCTATTTTAAATCTTCTGCAACATAAGATTATTCGTTTGTTATGGCTATTACCCTATATCTATAACAACCTAGTAGATAATTCCTTTTAATAAAAAGTGATTAAACGAACAGTGAGTTAATACATGACTTTACAGAATTGGAGACGTAAGCGTGGCGTTGCACTTACTACCAAGGGTTTACAAAAAATTAAAGAAGCAAAGCATCAGTTAGAAGCAAAAGAAAATTTTGGAAATCGGTATACTCTTGAAGAAATGAGTGTACGTTCTGGTTTATATTCCGCTACCATCTCGAAAGTATTGAATCGGGAGGGAGGAGTTGACAAACAGACTATTGAGAAGCTTTTTTCCGTTTTTAACTTAAAAATAGATAAAAGTGACTATTCAAGCTCAAATACTCGTTTAGATTGGGGAGAGGCTATCTTTAACTCCGCTTTTTATGGACGTGTAGAAGAACTTATTACATTAGAGCAATGGATTATTAATGAGAACTGCCAATTGGTTGCACTCTTGGGAATAGGAGGTATTGGAAAAACAGCACTATCTGTAAAGTTTGCTCAAAAAATTCAGGACAACTTTGAGTATGTGATTTGGCGATCGCTACGAGAAGCACCACCTGTTAAAATTATTCTAGGTAACTTAATTCAATTTTTATCTGACGAACAGGAAACAGAAAGTAACTTACCAGAAAGTTTGAGCGATCGCGTATCGCGACTACTCTATTATTTACAAAATTATCGCTGTTTAGCGATCCTTGATAATGCAGAATCAATTCTCCGCAGTGGTAGCCGCGCCGGACTTTATCGAGAAGGATATGAGGAATATGGTGAGCTTTTAAGACGGGTGGGAGAAGCAACTCACCAAAGCTGCTTAGTGCTGACTAGTCGTGAAAAACCCAGAGAAATAGCATTGTTGGAAGGACAAGCACTACCTGTTCGCTCATTGCCACTGAGTGGATTGAAGGTGGCGGAAGGGCAGGAAATTTTAAAACTCAAGGGACTATCGGCAGCAGAAGATGAATGGAAATTAATGATTGAACGTTACGCAGGCAATCCATTAGCCTTAAAGATAGTTGCCACAACCATTCAAGATATCTTTGATGGTAATATGAGTGACTTTTTGCAACAAGACACGGCTGTTTTTGGAGACATTCGCGATATCTTAGAGCAGCAGTTTGAGCGCTTGTCAGATTTAGAAAAGGAAATAATGTATTGGCTAGCGATTAATCGTGAGCCAATGGCACTTCCAGAATTGCGAAATGATATTACATCACAAGTACCGCAAGCAAAATTAATGGAGGCTGTGGAATCTCTGCTAAGGCGATCGCTAATTGAGAAGGTTTCTCTACGAGAGACTACGCGTAGCTTGCTTCCCCGTAGAGGTACGCTAATGCCAACGCCTACGTTGATTGAAAAAAGTAAAGCAATATTTACACTTCAGCCTGTAGTCATGGAGTATGTGACTAGTAGATTGATAGAAGAAGTCTGTGAAGGAATTGTTACTCAGAATATTGATTTGTTTAGGCGTCATGCTTTGATAAAGGCGACTGGTAAAGACTATGTTAAAGATATTCAGGTTCGCCTTATCCTTAAACCAGTCATAGATGGGTTGCTTTACGACTTAAGAAGCAAAAAAAATATTGAAAGTCAGTTAACTCAAATTCTTGCAACACTGCGAGAAGAATCTCCGCTAGAACCAGGGTATACGGCTGGCAATATTCTCAATCTGCTTTGTTATTTAGAGACGGATCTAAGTGGCTATGATTTTTCTTATCTGACTGTTTGGCAAGCAGACCTACGCAACGTAAATTTACACAATGTAAATTTTGCTCATGCCAATCTAAGTAAATGTGTTTTTGCTGAAACCATAGGGGGGATTCACTCAGTGGCATTCAGCCCTGATGGAAAATTTTTAGCGACAGGAGATACTAATAATGAGATTCGCCTGTATCAGGTTGTGGATGGAAAACAACTGCTTACCTGCAAGGGGCACAAGGGTTGGATTTGGCCAGTTACCTTTAGTCCCGATGGTTGTGTTCTCGCTAGTGGCAGTGACGATCAAACAGTGAAGCTGTGGGATACTAGCAGTGGGCAATGCCTCGCAACCTTAGAAGGTCATAGCGGTGGAATTTGGTCTGTTTCCTTCAGTTCAGATGGTAATATACTAGCGAGTAGCAGTGAGGACACAACGGTGAGGTTGTGGGATATCAGTACCGGGCAATGCCTTAAGACTCTAGTAGAACATGGTAGTCGGGTGTGGGCAGTTACCTTTAGTGCTGATGATACAATGCTTGCTACTGGAAGTGACGACCACACGGTAAGGTTATGGGATGTCATCACTGGTCAATGTCTAGCCACTTTACTGGGACACACCCATAGAGTACAGTCAGTTGCCTTCAGCCCAGACGGTCAAATATTGGCTAGTGGTTGTCATGACCATACAGTAAAGCTGTGGGATGTTGCTACAAGCCAATGCCTTCATACCTTGCAAGGTCATACTGACTTAGTAAATTCGGTTGCCTTCAATTCAGACAGTATGATGTTGGCAAGTGGCAGTGATGACCAAACGATAAAGCTATGGGATGTCAGTACAAGCCAATGCCTCAAGACTTTCAAGGGGCATGGCACTCGAATCTGGTCAGTTGCTTTTAGTCCTGATGCTACAATGCTGGTAAGTGGCAGTGATGACCAAACGGTAAGGCTGTGGGATGTCAGTACAGGTCAATGCCTTAAGATTTTGCAGGGTTACTGTAATGGAATATGGTCAGTTACCTTTAATCCTCAAGGCACGATGCTTGTTAGTGGTAGTGGCGATCAAATGATAAGGTTATGGGATACCAGCACAGGTAAATGTCTTAAAACGTTCCAGGGGCATAGTAATCGGGTTACATCAGTTTCCCTTAGTCCAGATGGTAGCATCCTTGCTAGTGGCAGCGAAGATCAAACAGTGAAACTATGGGATATTAGCATCAGTCAGTGTCTCAAAACGTTGCAGGGGCATAGTAATCGGATCTTATCAGTTGCCTTTAGTCACGATGGTACAATGCTGGCAACTGGCAGTGATGACCAAACAGTGAAGCTGTGGGATGTCAGCACTGGTCAATGCTTAAAGACTTTACAAGGGCACACCCAGCGAGTATGGTCTGTCGTTTTTAGTCCAGACAATCATACGCTAGCTAGTGGTTGCCATGACCAGACAATAAGGCTTTGGGATGTCAGCACTAGTCAATGCCTCCATATTCTGCAAGGTCATACTGACTGGATCTGGTCAGTTGCCTTCAGTCCTGATGCTACGACATTGGCAAGTAGCAGCAGTGACCAAACAGTGAAACTATGGAATGTCAGCACCGGAATGTGTCTTAAAACTTTGTATGGGCATACCAATTCCGTATATTCAACTGCCTTTAGTATGGATGGTTGCACATTAGCAAGTGGTAGCGGAGACCAAACGGTGAAACTGTGGGATGTCAGCACAAGCAACTGCGAGAAAACTTTATCAGCACACACTAAGTTAACCTGGTCAGTTGCTTTTAGTTCTAAAGGCAATATTTTAGCTAGTAGCAGTGAAGATGGGACGATTAAGCTTTGGGATATTTTAAAAGGTGAATGCCTGAAAACTCTTTTTAGCTCTAGACCTTACGAGGGCACTAATATCACAGGTATTACAGGTGTAACTTTTGCAACTATTGCCACTCTAAAAGCTTTAGGAGCAGTTGAATATAAAGACTAGTATTACAGTTGTAAACCCTGCTCTTACATTTCGCGCTTGTTTTTGGCAAAAGCGATATTCAAGAAGCAAGTAATATCGATCGCAACTTATGAACCTTGCCTCCATCGGCCTTGCTTTACTGTGCAGTATATCCTCCATCAATTATCATGTTGTGCCCCGTGATGAAGGAAGTTGCTTCTGAACATAACCACACTACTGTTTCTGCCACTTCCTCCGGCTTTCCAATGCGTCCTATAGGATGCATTGCCTTAAGTTGAGCAAGTGCATCTCTAGACAAAGCACTCAGCATATCAGTCTCGATGACACCGGGACTCACGACATTGATCCGGATGCCTTCCTTAGCATAGTCCATAGCCAACGCGCGGGTTAAAGCGATGACACCACCTTTGGTAGCACTATAGTTTGCAATGCCCGCAATACCTACAACACCAGCAGCAGAAGCCACATTTACGATCGCCCCGCTGTTCTGTTTGAGCATCGCCCTGATTTCGTACTTGAGGCAGAGCCACGTTCCTTTAAGATTTACATTAACCAGACGATCCCAGTCTTCTTCTGACATATCATCAGTGATTAAGCCAGGATTGCCTCCAATCCCAGCATTATTGCAAGCGCAGTCTAGACGACCATAAGTTTTTACAGTTTTATCGACCAGTGCCTCGACTTCAGCAGCATTTGAAACGTCGGTCTTAACAAAAATAGCTTCACCTCCGATTTCTTTTATCAGGCGCACAGTCTCCTCACTTTCGACGAGCCGACGACTAGCAACCACAACTTTTGCTCCAGCACTGGCAAATGCGATCGCTGTTGCTCGACCAATACCTGATGAGGCCCCTGTAACCAGTGCGACTTTCCCATATAATTGACCTGTCATAGGTGTGTTCCTTCCCTTTTGATTGCTTTGTTTTGCACCAACTGATAGCTATTTGCGTTTCTGTAGCGATACTGCACCTACACTAAAAACTAAAACTCCTAACACAGCAGAAGGTTCAGGGACAGGTATTGGCTCAAGGGCCGAAAACGCTAATTTTCCGATTAGCTGATGAGCCGCAGTCGTTGGATGGACTTCATCCCAGAACAAAAACTTGTCTGAGATACACATAACTGGCTGTGTGGTAATTTCAATAGATACCACTGGTGAATCTCCGATGCACGAGTCAGTTCCATTTGTAAGATTGAATTCCTCCGGCTTTGCAATAATCTGATTAAAAAGAGAATTAACATCAAGAGGAATAATATTGACATTAGGGTTTAGTTCCTGACTCAAAAGTTTGAGGTTTGTAGTCAAGTTGGAATTATGTTTACTGGTAAAAGTGCTAAGTAAGCTAGAAATTTGACTATTGCCACTTGTAACTGGAAACTTTCCTAAATCTGGCAGATTCAACACCATGATATCTTTAGCTCCAACAGCAGCAAGCGATTTTACAGCCGTTGATAAATTTGTAACACTCTGAGTAGGGTTGGGAGTGCTTTGGAAAAAGTAATCTAAATAATCATTAACACCCGCCCACAAGATATAGAGGGAGTTTGGATCGGCAGACGGATTTGCTTTTGTAAAGCTGTTGATTTGTTGTTGTAATCCTGGTAGAGTGCTGATTCCTATATTCTTCAATCCTGTAGTTGCGCCACCGAAGGCAAAGTTGGTCTTCGGATTGAAAGTTAACCCTAAATCGGAGGCGAGATATTCCACCCAAACCGAACCATTGGAAAAACGTTCATTAAAGTAAGGTGGATTTGGGGGAACGATTCCGTTAGTTGCATTAAATACATTACCCGTATCGGAAAAGCTATCTCCAAAAACATAAATCTCGTCATAATCCTTTGCCAAGACTTTGAGCGGAAATATCAAGGATAACAGGTAAAAACCCGCCGCCAAAATTTGTTTTTGCACGATCGACTACTGGATATGCTTTAAATCTTGATAAATAACTTTAACAAGAAACGAAGCTACGATTTAAAGAACTTTTCAGTGCTGATTCAGATTCGTTGAGATTTGGGACAAGACCTAGCGCCACATTACCCCAACGCATTACACTTGCAGAGGCGACTCCTGCTGCACCAAAGCCATAAACGAGAACCAAATCATTTTCACGAATTTTACCCATCTGTGCAGCGTGATAAAGATTGGCTATAGTAAGTACTGGCCCAATATTAGCGTACAGAGGGTAGAGATTAAGGGTGCGCTCTGGGTCAATACCAAGTACACGTACACAGAAGCTTGAAAACCAAGCTGTGGCTGTATTGAAAAGAAAAAAGTCAATTTGATCGAGAGTTAAATCGGCTGTCGAGATAGCACCTTCGCAACAGGTACGTAAAAGCTGAGTCGATTCTTCACTGAGCGCATTTTTTGCGTCCTTGTTCAACTGCATCCGAATTCGTGGATTGCCTTGCTTGTTTTCTCTAACATTTAAGGTTAATAAGTCACAGAAACAACTTGTATTCACAGTTTTTGTACTGAGTATTCCTTGGTTAGGTTTGACTGAACCGACAACGAAGGCTCCAGCACCATCACCGAGAAACCAGGAAACAGTATCTTCCTCATCGACAAAGCGAGAGTAAGTGCAGGAAATTACTACTAGTATATTGCGGTACTCACCTGCTTGTACCAGAGCACAGGCAGTTTGCAATGCAACTGGGGTAACACCACAAGCTCCATCAAGATTCCATGCAGCACCTTGCAGTCCCAGTTTTTGGGCAAGGAAGGCGGCATTACCAAATCCGATTTGTTCGGGCCAAATCGAGGCTACGAGCATAAGATCGACTTCTTCAGGATTAAGCTTCGCCACTTTGAGAGCATCACGAGCTGCACGCTCTTCTAGCATCAGCGATGATTCACCTGGAGCAAGTACCCGCTGTTCGACAGTACCACGAAAAGGATCTGACAGATATGGCAACATCTCCAAATCAAACTCGTTGCTGGGGGTAGAACCAGCAAGCGAAAACAGCCTTCCCAAGCTTTTTTCCTCGACTTGAGCAACTATATCTGGGTATTTCTCTCTGTAATAATCTTTTGTACGTCTGATGCTGGGAAAACTAACTGCGATCGCGCGAATACCTACTGAATGATGCACTATGAAAATCTCCTCTTAGTAATTCGTAGCACCTTGTGCAATCAGATTGTGAATATGACTCTTAATTGGTGCAAGTCGGGTTGGGTCAATTACTACGTCAACAACATACGGACAGGTCGAGGCGATCGCTTTCTCCAAAGCTGCCTGGATTTCAGGTTCTGTTTCAACGCGGATGCCGTCAGCTCCCATTCCACAAGCTATCTTGACAAAATCCGCCTGCGGAATCTCTACATCTACACCTTGGAAGCCTAGCAAAGTCATCCCCTGGTCGCACATACTATAGCGCCCATCGTTTAGTACAATCCAAACGGCAGCGATCTGGTATCTTACAGCCGTGCTTATCTCATTGTTCATTAGCATGGCACCATCTCCAACTATGGCGACGGTCTTACCATTGCGTGCCAGTGAAGCACCCACGACGCCTGTGACGAAATGACCCATAGATGCAAACCTGGTACTAACTCGAAAACGACCTGGTTTGGTAAATCGCAGTCGGTTAATTGCCCAAGCGAGCGAGTTTCCTCCTTCAGCCATGACAACCGCATTGCTCCCTTCAACTATTTGCTGTTGAATTGCATCCATGAGTACTTCCGGTCGCACTGGGCCCTCTGCACGTGGATTAAGTATTACAGGCTTGGAACAAGGCAGCAACATTTCTGTTAACTGATTTGGGTGTTGTGGAAAGTTCTTTAGCAGTGCCTTTACAAACATTCCCACATCGGACTGGATGGCAAAGGTTTCGGCAGATGGATATGCAGTTCCTGGAACCTCTGGGTCGATATCGACATGCACAAACCCTCGTTTTGGAATCATCGCAAAATTCCAGAACGAAGTCCACTCACTGAGGCGCGTTCCTAGCACCAACACTCGTAAAGGTCGTTGTTCTTGCATATACGTTAAAACTGACGTATCTCCGGCAAAACCTGTAACACCAACAAATTGAGGATGGTTTTCGGGAAAAATGCCTTTGCCCCGAGGCGAACACATTACCGCCGCTCCCGTTGCTTCTGCAAGCTGACGAATTTCTGCTGCTGCACCCCGCGCACCAAAGCCGATCCAAATGGCAAATGGTCCTTCTGAAAGCAACCGCGTACATTCTGCAATAGTTTCCTCATTTACGGCTGCGGGAGCAAAAGAGAAAGCCACTTGTGGCAATGATGTCTTAACTGAACTAGTTTGGATATTAGTGGAGATATTTAAGTGTGCTATAAAACCATCTGGTCGGGCTATACCAAGTGCCAACCGTCGATGAACTTTTGACAGTTCATCGCTGCATTCGAGAGTCGTCGCATAATGAAACAGTGGTTCTGATGTGAACAGTCCCTCACTAGGCATGGTGTAAGTGCTGGTTTCTTGGAATGCCCACCTTCCACGTTGCGATGCCGATGTGGAAGGCGACAGAAGAATAACTTTAGCACCTTCCCAACGTGCAGCAAACAAGCCAGTTAATGCATTGGTAATCCCTGGACCAGTTGTAGTGAATACCACAACTGGGCGATCGCTAGCAAAATACGCCTCAATGGCTGCAAAAGCGGCTCCAGCTTCATGGCGAAAGTGCAACACCTGGATAGAACTTTGATGTAATGCAGCCCACACTGGCGCGATCGCACCTCCCGAAACACCAAAGGCATACTGCACCCCCATATCTTCCAGGATTTTTACCACTGCCTCCGCTACCGAAAAAGTTTCGGATGGCTTGCTATTAGATGGCTGTTTACTTGAGTTTAATTGTTTAGTGGTATTTGCTTGTGTATCCTGAAATTTCACATCCATACAAATTATACTTAGGAATAATTTCCTTTTTGGAATAACTATTATCCCATACCTACAACTTACTAATCTTGTTTTATCAATGTAATATAAATTTGTTTGGATAATGCCAATACAACTTTGCTGAACAATACTTTTTAACGCAGGTATAACTGTCAAACGACCTTGGCGGTTTACTTTGTCAATCTTTGAGCAACCTATAAGTTCCGCGTTACCCTGATATAAAAAAAATAAAAATGTTCGGAGACTTCAAGAACAGTGGATGTGGCGATGCCTGCGGTAGTCACTGAGTTTTGTCGTATCCCTCCTCTTAAGCAAGCTACGCAAAGCGTCTCTAAGAGTTGTGCGGGCTGTGCGCCAACACGGATGACTTCACCCGTCTTTTTAGTTTGTGAAAACTGAAGGCTATTAATCAAGCTCTGGAGTATAAAAAAGTGATTGAATTAAATCAGTATAAGGCTTTAACTTTCGATTGTTACGGAACCCTAATTGATTGGGAAAATGGCATCTTAGGGGTGCTAAAGCCACTTCTGCTGGCACATAACACTAATTTGGATGACGAGCAAATTCTTGATATTTTTGCTGAATTTGAAGCAGAACTCGAAATTGGAGAATATATCAAATATCGAGAAGTTTTGCAAAGAGTAGTCCAGAAATTTGGTGAACGATTTGGCTTTGAGCCAACTGCTGACGAACTAAATTCACTTGCCGATTCGATTCAGCATTGGCTGCCTTTTCCCGATACAGTTGAAGCACTTAGAACTTTAAAGCAAAAGTTTAAGCTGGTAATTATCTCAAATGTAGATGACGATCTCTTTGCTTTCTCAGCAAAGCACTTGGAGGTGGAATTTGACGAGGTAATCACAGCAGAACAGGCAAAAAGCTACAAACCTGCCTTCAACAACTTCAGACTGGCTATAGAGAGAATTGATTTGCCGCTAGAGCAGATATTACACGTTGCTGCTAGTGTATATCATGATATCGTTACAGCCAAATCTCTAGGATTATCAACAGTCTGGGTAAATCGTCGAGCAGAACAAGGGGTTAGTGCGAGTTTACCAGCAGTCACTCAACCTGATTTGGAAGTGCCTGATTTGAAGACTCTCGCAGCTTTAAGTTTACAGTAATCTGCTGATTTGAATCCCCACGAGAGGAACAAAAGTAGATCGCATTTAGATAGAGAGATGCCAAAGAAAGAATTTGTTGTTATAGCACAAGCCTTGGTGGTTAGGACATCAACAGACGATAAAACTTAGACACAAAAAGGCTTTTCATCCAGTCCCCAGTCCCCAGTCCCCAGTCCCTTGCTATAAAAAACTAAACAGGGATTGCAACATAGATTGATTCTGTCTTACTCTAGAAAAAATACTACGTCAGTTTAATGTTCTTAAACTTTGGGAACCACAGCATATAACTGGCTTTTTTTTTCCTGTGCGCCCTGCCGATCGCCTTGTTCAATAAAACACTTTGATAGCCTAAAACGATGAAAGCATCTGCTAATTTTGACTTTGAAGACGAGAAATTCAATGCACCGCCTTCGCAAGTCCTTCCCTGGTGTCAGATGATTAATCCTCGGTATGGCACAGATGGTATACAATCTCACGGTTTGGCGATTAAGCTGGATAATGCCAATGCTGTCGGCTTTGTACCAGATGATAATTGGCAGCAAGTTGAGCATGAATTTAGCTCTGGAGTAGAAACAGTGTTTATTAGCGCTACTCCACGCTTGGTCATAGTGCGCCGGGGGCCATTGTCTGTTAAAGACCGAGAAAGTGGTCTAAAACTGGGTACGCTCAAAGATAATTATGATGCTTTTTTAGCCGACAAACTTAAATTTAAAACCTTTACTCGCTATCTAATTTTTCTAGTGGGTGAAAATAAAAAGTTTTTACATGAATCACCACTACAACTAACTCTCAATGGTGCAGCCGGAGCGAGTTTCAGCAAAACCTACTGCGAATATCAACAAGGCAGAGTAGTAGGTGGATTCGTTGCTGAACTAGAAAAAGCTTATGCTATCTACCGCAAGCAACCTTTGACACCAAAAGGGCCTTTGTTCCACGCTCACGGGATTTTTTGTCCGATAGTTGAGTGTGAAGAAAGAGGAATTGAACCAAATACAGTTTTGGTAGCTTCAACTGTGGACTATAAACATCCCACTGTAGGGACTTTAACGCAATATTTAATTGCTTCCGATGCTCTGGAGTCTGCAATGATTTGTAAGACTTTTGAAGAATACAAAGATTTTGGCAAGGAACCTGTAAAATCAGAAACCCCTAAATTGGCAATGGCAGGAGTTTCCAACTCTTACGTTTATGCTGATGAAGATGATTTTGCTTATCCGCCGTATTAGCTGAAGAGTGGGAAGCAGGGGGGCAGGGGAGCAGAGGAGAATAATTAATACCAATACCAATACCAATGCCCCATGCCCAATGCCCCATGCCCAATGCCCCATGCCCAATATCTATTCTTTGAGCAGCAAATAATATAATGAACCATTACCGCCTGTGACACCAGCGCGATCGCCCGCTAGTTTACCAGACCCCATGAAATAATCCACCCGGCCCGGCCCTTTGATGGCGCTTCCTGTATCCTGGTCAAGCACAAAGCGGCTGACAGTACGCCTCTGGAGTTTGCCACCACTGGCAGGATAGGGAAATGAGTTGTAAATCAGCGCTAACGCTCCCGGTGGCATGAGAGACTTATCTGTAGCAATGGAACGTTCTGCTGTAACTGGCACATGAATACTACCAGTAGCACCTCTACCGCTTGTTTCTTGGAAGAAAATAAATCGTTCCCAGCGCGGTAGATAATTGTTCAATTCCTGGGGCTTTTGTCGGAAATAAGCAATCAAACGTGGCATTGTTAATCCTTCTAGGGGAAGTTTGCCATCTTTGGCTAATTCTTTGCCGATACTAGTCCAAGGGTAATCAGTGCCGCCAGCATAGCCAATTGATGTTGTCTTGCCATTAGTTAATTTAATTTGGGCAGAACCTTGGATATGTACCATGTATGCATCTAGGCGATCGCGAAACCAAAGCAATTCTAAACCGCGTAACTTGCTCTTATTCCCTTTTAAACCATCTTTCCCTTCCAAATCAATTCGTTTTGGGTGGGGTTTCGGCCATTGGCTAAAATCTGGTGGTAGCCGATAAAGAGGATACTTATAGATTGCAGTTCTGACACGGCTAGCGGTGTAAACAGGTTCGTAGTAAGCAGTGAACTTAACAGTACCCTTGCCATCATTGCCCACGGACTGGTAGAAGACAAATTCACGACTGACAGCAGCTTGTAGTTGGGCTGCTGACTTAGAACTGACAACCAGTTGGCGGAAACGCAGCAAACTCCGGCGGACGCGATCGAGGGTAATTTCCCGAACTGGATAGTTTTGATATGCTGCGATCGCATCACCCTTTGTTAGATAAAGCAAACTGTTATCAATGGAAGCCAACAGCGCTTTGCGATCGCCTGTTTTACCTCTTTGACCCCAAATTTGCTCATCCCAACCCAAGCAAGTCGGCCGGACTGTACAATCGCTTTCGATAGTGATTGGTTTTAGCGGCGGCGTTAATTCAGGAGCGATCGGTATTGGTATAGGTGGAAGATCGGGAGCAGTCGGTAGTGGCAACGGCAGTAAGTTAGGAACCTGAGCAACAGCCGACCAGAGAGGGTTTACGAGGGCAATTCCTAGACTCAAGGAAAGCAAAGCAAGGGTTTTTCTCATCATTTAGTTGAATCTTTCAACACTAGAACTAAAAATCGGTTCTACCCGGATTGCCACAATCCGAGAAGGGCGTACTACCATATATTCCCCTTGAATATTTTTGATCGGTACGCTAATAAAGTCATTAGAAGCAGATTTTGGCACAAGTTCGCCACTATACCATTTCTGAAACTCTTGAATAGTAGGAAAACGTACTTCTTCTCGGTGGCCGCTTTCCAGTAGGAGGTATACGGCATATTCATTTGCGGTTCTAGCCATAAAGTTGAATCATTTAAAAAACATTCAACCCATTGTTAACCACGTAACCCCCGAATGAAAAGGGTAAGCATACGGGAGGTTGGGAGAAATCAATTCAAAATTCAAAATTCAAAATTCAAAATTCAAACATTTTAGAACTTCTGCCTCCTCTTTCCCAATGGGCCATCCCTAATGCCCAATGACTCTTCACTCTAGACGCCTAATCGTTTAAGCAGTTCCTTAAAAAGTGTAAGTTTACATGGCACTGGCGATTTCTGAGGAATTATTAAAGCTTCAACAATAATATGCCTGCAAGCCGATCTGGAGTTTAGTCAGTCATAAACTTGTAATGCAATCCTCAAAAAACCTTGCTTGAAATTTTGGCACTACCTACTTTCTGTCTGAACAAACCTTACCAAAGCTGGTACTTGTGTCAAGATTAATTTGAGGAATTAAGGCTTGTAACACAATGTTAGGACAATTATTAGACGGACGTTACCAAGTCCTCCAGATATTAGGTGGAGGTGGATTCGGTCAAACCTACATAGCCCAAGATACCCATCGGCCAGGTTTCCCAAAATGCGTTGTCAAACACCTTAAGCCCGTCACTCGTAGTCCTGAATTTCTCAAAACTGCCAGACGGCTATTTACTAGTGAGGCAGAAACACTAGAAAAACTAGGCTACCATGACCAGATTCCTCGGCTTTTAGCCTATTTTGAAGAAAACCAAGAGTTCTTCTTGGTGCAAGAGTTCATTGAAGGACATACCCTGAAAGCGGAACTATTCCCCAATCAACGTTGGCCAGAAGATCGAGTCATTCAACTACTCCAACAGGTTTTGGGTATTCTACAATTTATTCACAGCCACAACGTTATTCATCGAGATATCAAACCGGACAATATAATTAGGCGGCAACAAGACGGTAAGTTAGTGCTGATTGACTTTGGCGCTGTTAAACAAGTCCAAACTCAACTGCTCACAATTACAGGGCACACGGGAGCTACTATTATTATTGGTACTCCCGGATATATGTCTACAGAACAGGGACAAGGTAAGCCCCGCCCCAACAGTGATATTTATTCCTTGGGCATTATTGGTATACAATCGCTGACAGGGTTACATCCGATCGACTTTGAAGAAGACCCAGATACAGGAGAAATTTCTTGGCAGCATCAAGCTAATGTCAGTTCTGAGTTGGCATCTGTGCTATCTAAAATGGTGCTACATCATTTTAAACAGCGCTATCAGTCTGCGGCTGAAGTTTTACACGTGCTTAAGGATCTCGATATTAGAAAAGAAGCGCGATCGCTTCAACTACCATCTTCGACACCCAAACAGCAAGAATACGATCGTCAAGATTACCAGGTAGAAGCGCGATCGCTTCAACTACCAGATTTTACACAACCACCTCAAACTTCGCTTACTCAACAAAACTCAATTGGGTATCCGACTGCTTCTATTCTGTCTGGGGAAAGTTACAACCGCTTAGAAACAATTCTTTTAGAATTTGTCGGCCCCATCGCCTCAAGATTACTACGACAAGTTGCAGCATCAGCGCCCAATTTTGAAGAATTAATTAGTCAATTAGCCCTTCATCTTCGAGAAAATCAACAAATTGATTTTAAGAAGAAAACAACATTTCTACTAGAGAAACCTACTCTATTACAAGAACTTACTGTAAAAGCCGACAAATCTGCTATTAACTTAAATAATTTACCAAAGCAAGAATCTCAAGTCATTAGTGAAAAATTTCTGGAAGAGTGCGAACGTGAGTTGGCTAATTTAATTGGCCCGATAGCTAAGTTTCTAGTGCAAAAAGCTATTAAATCTGCCGGACAAATCTCTCGTGCAGAATTTGTGAAAATTTTAGCATCACAAATTCCTGAACGTCAAAAAGCTTTGCAATTTGAGCAGCGCTTACTTTCTTGATTTTCTCGAAATTGCGTTTTTATCTCTGTGAATTACGGATTATTAGCCTTAATTATTCAGCATTTCCAGAGCTATTTTCAAGCTAGCTTTCATCCGATTAAATGCTTCTGCTAACCCGCCAATTTCATCATGAGAGCTTTCTTCAAAATCAGCACTCATATCACCAACACTAACTTTTTGAGCTATTTTCTCTATTCTTCTGATCCGCTGAATCACATATTTTGTAATTAAGAAGTTAATTAAGAAAACTACGAACGCAAAGATCGCAATTAAAAGTCCCATTATCAATATCCAAGTCCGTGTGGCATTGGCAAAAATATCTTGAGAAGGAACAGAAATGATTTGAGCAGAAACAATCTGATTGAGTTGCCAGCCAAAACCATTTTCCGAGCCATAATTTAACAACTGACTTTTAGGAGCCTGATCTGGTGTAGAATGGCATCGCAAACATTTCGCTTGTGTAATTTTTAGTGGTTGTGCAATGTAAAATACTTCGCCTTCTGACAATTTACGAAAGCCTGTAATTTCTAAAGTATTAGGTTCGTTGCGAAAACGCTCCACAAGTTGAGTTTCAAAACTATCAGCTTTATCCGCTAAATTGGTTGGATTAAGTGTTGCATCCTTATGAAAAAAGTTTTTAAATTTAGGCTTTTTACGAAAATTTTCAAAAACCTCTTTAGAGGAAAAAGTTGGTACTACTTCAGGCATGAATGTTGGGTTAGTATCTAATCTAGGTTCTAATAGGGGAGCAATACGATTTTGTGTATAATTTCTAACTGCATTCACCATTTGGATGAGAATCTCGGCTTGAGAACTTACTTCATTTTGCGCTTTCCTTTGAAGTACACTGGATAAGGCAACGCCACTTCCTAAAATACTGATGATGAAAACTAATATTAAAAGCAAGTTAAATTTAGCACCTATTTTTAAGTTTTTTAACGTAATGTTGTTTAACATAACCTAAGCAACGAAAGTGGCCTGTGAGTTTGTCTAATATTTATTTATACCTCTTAGAAAGCATCTCAACAATATCTAAATAAATATTAATTTTTTACTGCAATATAACCCCTTTAGGCAGCAGTAAAATTTATCTAAATTAGTCCTGAAAGCCAAATTGTTTCCTTATCCATAATTAGTGATGTTTGTGCGATTTCCCCGTCGTTTATTTCTGTTTCATCTACTAGGTTTTACATTTGCTGCCTGCAAACCACAAAATGGAGATGGGGTTGAGGGCACGTTAACTATTGGTGTAATCAACTATGGTGGAGGCGAACAGATAATTAATCAATATGCTAAATTTAATAATTACTTAGGTGAAAAAACAAACTCATATATTCAGTTAGAGCCTGTTTTTAATGAAAACAGAGCGGTTGAGCGCCTTGATGCTCGTGCTTGGTCATTGGTATTTGCTCCACCAGGTTTAGCGGCTATTGCGATCGCACGTCACCAATATGTTCCTCTATTTCCTTTAATAGGTATTAGTAATTTACGTTCAATCTTCGTTGTTCGCAAAGATAATCCGATCGCTGACTTGAAACAATTACAAGGCAAAACAATAGCTTTAGGACAGTTGGGTTCAGCAACAGGATATTATTTTCCTCTTTACAATCTTTATGGTACAACACTAGCTGAGATATTGTTTGCACCCACACCCAAAGCAGCACTGGAATTAGTCGCTCAAGGAAAAGCGATCGCCTGTGCCGTCTCAGAAGCAGAATTAAGTCTCTACAGTTCGCAGTTGGCGCCAACCGAATTCCGCATACTATTTAAAGACCCTCACTATGTACCATTAGGTGTGGTTTTGATTGGGCCGAATGTAGAACGTAACCGTCAAGAATTTATCCGCAAAGTGATGAGTGATTCGCCTTCAGATTTAGCTCAAGAAGTGGGGTATGTACCCAATGGACAAGTACCAGATTACAAATACATGATTTCTGTGGTCGATCGGGTAAGCTCGATTAGTTCCAAGTTACAAAGTAAACCTGTTCGTTTATTTTAATTAAAGCAATAACAATACTTTCAGCCTTTGTTTTCTCAAAAATCCTCTTCTAATGCTCAAATACCCTACTTTCAGCATTTAAGTATAATTAATTTGTATTAAATAATACTTATTAAGATATTCACAAAAAAAGACCCTTTAAAGGGTCTTGCCGTACTGATTAAAGAATTAATTTATTTACTCAATAATCCAAGTGCTAACTCTAGATACATTTTTGCTTTATGCAAAGCTAGCAGTTTTTCTTGAGTATACCTATCTGGGTAATTCATGATTCTCCCTTCCATCGTGATTTTGATGAGTGCAGCTTGCTCATCTGTAGGAGCATTCATCTCATCTATAGCGTTGCTCACTGCTTGCATGAAAACAAAGGTAGAAGGTTTTAACCCTTTACCTGCCTCAAACTGGGATAACGCCATTCGAGGGAATACCATCAAGGATGTAATCCATGAGGTCTTGTACCCTTTATTCCCAGTTGGTTTGATGCCGTAGCGTAAGCATAGCTCACTGAGTTCTTTGATGGTTTTGATTTCTAACTCGGAACGCGTAAACATAAAATAGAGTTACCTCTTGTAAAAGTGGTATCGGTGAGCTACAAGTTTTCCAGACAATATGCTCACCGATTTAAAACTCTATTCCCTCGCAAACATTAGTATCAAGTCTTATTTACATCTCTCAACAATGCCTAATCCTAAAGGGAACCCACAGAATTTTGAGCCAGCACAACCAAAAGGTGAGGAACCCATGACAGCTACTATTAGTTTTCGTGCTACTGAAAAAATGAAGGAAGAGGTGAAGGCACAAGAAGATCCACCAGAATTTTGTCGCCAAGCTATCCAAGAAAAACTAGATAAGGATAAAAAGAAATAATTCTAAAAAACTCTAAACATAAAAGCTCTGAATAGCAAGTCTAAAAATAGAGTTTGCAGTTCAGAGCGTCAATGAGCCGACTCTCACAAATGTTTTAGGAGCGCTATAATTCAATTTTTAGTAAGTAATATTATTTTGTATTATCTTACTCAAAAAAATAATTTGAATCGTGCTAGCTGGTTTTTAATTGTCTCTGTCAAGATTTTGTCCAGTTCTGTAGTGTCTTGAAATTGTAAAATTTGCTGTGTTGGTAAGTCGAAGGGAGATTCACCTTCAAAATCTGGGCGTTGCATTTGCGCTAGTAGAATCTGTTCAGACCGCTTACTTTGGATGGCATAGCCAATCTCAATACAGACATTCGGACTGGGAATTAATTGGGGCGTTTCCTTACCATCAATACTAGCAATGGGCGTGGTGTCAGCTATAAATAACAAACTCTTACGGATTTTCCGCATGATTGTGCGGTTAATTCGGAAAGTAGTACCGCTCGGACGAGAGGATTCTATTAATGTTAGGGGAAGACGCGATCGCAAGTTTAAATTGTCTAAACTTTTTCGCAGTTCTTCTTTGAGAATATTCGTCGCTGCGCCATACTCAGTTTGATAGGATAAAAAAATTGTTGGTTCTAACTGAGCTAACACCGCCTGTTTAGTGAAATAAATTTCATGACTAATTAAGTCAATGTTAGAGACGCAATAGCCACCGCTACCTTCAATATAAAATTCAATATTTTCCCCTTCCAAATAGCGCCCAAACCAAGTTGATTTTTTCACTTCGTCACTGTCTTCCAAAAAGTCTGCTCGTAATGCTGATTTCAGCAGGCTTTTTTTGCTTAAGCGAATGTCTGGCGGACGTTTTTCCAATTCTGGAATCGGCTCATAATCTTGTAGATACCACGCTCTGAGCGCAATTATTGACATAAGGCGCTATTTTAACTGTTTCTCACTATTCAACTTCGTATAATCTTACACCCAGAGGAGTCCCTATTTCAGATTTCTGTTTAAATACAACAACACCCAAGCCTCTACTCCCTGAACTATTTCCTCTCTTTGTCGATCGTAGTTAGGGATGTACTAACTTCCATTGCTTTTGTAAACAAGTAATGAAAATCAGTTACAGTGCCCCCTAATCTTATAGATTTGAGGAAACAGCAGTTTTCGCGTTGGGTGTTGCTGTATTTTGACGAGACAGATGTAAGTTAAACAGCGTCTTATACCTCTTACTAACATTTCAAACGCAGCTGTTATATCTGCCACGGGAAGCTTTTTTCTTAGCTTCAACTATTAGATTATCACTTGTAGCTGGGAGGAATTTATTTTGCAACTAAACTTTACTTTTAAATGATTTTAATCGAATTAAATATATTGCACGCTCTGGATCGCTGATAGCTATTTATTTAGCTTATATAGGACTCGTATTTGATTGCGTGAAAAAACTCAGTACACATTTATTCCTTCTTTTCTATTCCCTGTTAAGAGTTCCCTATTCCCTCCCTACGCAAATAATTTCTCCGAATCAAAGCGGAAAACTATAAGTTAAGAACATTATCATCTATCTTGTGGATGAATTTAAAAATTGCTCGGTCAATTTTTAAGTTTTGAAACTAACAATTGAGCATTGGTCAATGACCAAAAGTAATTCTTCGCCTGCGTCCTCATTCCCCACTTCCTATTGCTAGTTAACGATTTTGGCTGGAGGCTTGATGGGAATCTCAATCCAGAACTCTGTACCTTTGCCAGGTTCTGAAATACACTCCATTATTCCCCCATGTTTTTCGACAATAATCTGATAGCTGATTGCTAGTCCCAATCCTGTACCTTTGCCCACGGGCTTGGTAGTGTAAAACGGGTCAAAAATTCGCTTTTTTACGTCTTCATTCATTCCGGGCCCGTTGTCAGTAATCCGAATTAACAGACGAGAGTTGTCTGCTGAGACTTTAGTGGAAATCTGGATAGTTGGAATTGAACATGAATTATTCTCCTTGTCACCCCGATCGCGCCACTCCCGACGCCCTACTTCCAGAGCATCTATGGCATTGCTGAAAATATTCATAAATACTTGATTCATTTGACCGGCATAGCATTCCACCCGTGGGATATTGCCATAATCTTTAATTATCTGAATGCGTGGAAATTCAGCATTTCCTTTCAACCGATGTTGCAAAATTAATAAGGTGTTGTCAATGCCTTCATGCAGGTCAACGCGCTTGTTTTCAGACTCATCTAAGCGAGAAAAATTGCGTAACGACAACACTATTGAGCGAATGCGCTCGGTTCCTACTTGCATTGAGATCATGATTTTTGGCAGGTCTTCTACCAAAAATTCAAAATCGATCGCTTCGATCGCGGCTTGAATTTCACTATGGGGATGAGGATAATATAGCTGGTAGAGACGTAAAATTTCTAGCAGCTGTTCGGTGTAATCACTGGCGTGGCACAAATTACCGTAAATAAAGTTAACGGGGTTGTTGATTTCGTGGGCGACACCCGCCACCAACTGCCCTAAACTAGACATTTTTTCGGTCTGAATCAATCTTGTCTGTGTTTCTTGGAGTTCATGTAGGGTCTGCTCTAACTGAGCAGCTTGATTTCTAGCTTCAGTTTCGGCTAGTGAGGTTTGTTGGTAGAGTTGTGCTTGTTGAATTGCGATCGCAGCCTGATCTGCCACCTGCTGCAATAAATCAATTTCTGTATCCTGCCAATTTCTGGGAGCCTCACACTCATGGGCAATTAATAAGCCCCATAGTTCCATACCCATATTAATTGGAACTATTAAGTTTGCTTGCACTTGCAGACTCTGCAAAAACTCTCGATGACAATCACTTAAAGAAGCCGTTGAAAGGTTGTTAATTGCCCGTACCCTACCCTGACAGTATAGACGGGTATAATCATCAGGAAAGCATTCTGGTGGTGCATTCACTCCTAAAACTGACTGCCAATTACCATTAATTTCTTCCACAATCACTGATTGAGTCTTCAGGTGGAAAATCAGCATTCGGTCTGAATTTAGCAGGGGACGGACTTCCCGAACTATGGATTGCAGAGTTGCTTGCAAGTCCAATGTGCGGCGAATATGCTCTGTGACTTGCTTGATTACTTTGGTAAACATTAATGATTTTTCGAGTTCAGAGGTTTGCTCTTGCACCCGCAGTTCTAAGTTGGCATTCAGGGATTGTACCTGTTTATACATCTGCTGCTGCTGAATTGCCATTGAGAAATGATCGTATAAAGCTTGTGCCAAAAAGATGTCTTCCAACTTCCACTCAGGTGATTGCCCTTTTTTTTGCTCTCGCCAAACCTCAAAGGAAAGCTGGGGTAAAAGTTGTCGCCGATTTTGCTCGCATCGTCCCGCCCACAAGATTTCCGTTTCCAATTCCAAGCGGAAAATACTTAAGACACCAATAAATTTTTCGCGGTAATGTAGCGGAATCACCATAAGTCCGCGAATTTCAGTAGAACGGAATGCTAAAGCCAAAACTCGCAAACGTGGTTCTTTATAGAGGTCAGTAGTTGCCCAAATATTACCTTGTTGAAACTCAACCATCCAGTTTTGCCAAATGGGATGCTGTTCGATAATAGTGTTATCTAACTCGTAGGGGAGTGTCGGTTGGTCGCCCCAGGTGTATAGTTCTCGGTTCTCTGCAATATAAAGCCTGCCACCGACTCCACAGAAGGCAGTAATAACTTCTTCTAGTGCTGCTTGTAATTGAATTGTCGGCAGTTTATGCAATAGTGTGGTGACTCGATTAATAGTAGCTTCTCGCTTTTGCTTGGCGTGGGCTTCAGCGAGTAGATTACTTTGAGCGATCGCGATCGCTACCTGGTCAGCAACTTGCTGCAATACTTTTAGTTCCCGCTTCAAAATCTTTTGCGGTTCACTGTGGTGAGCTACCAACAATCCCCACAATTTAGGCTTTGCCGATAGTTCTTGTGGGTCGCAATCTAAAATTGGTACTACCAACGAAGACTGCACGCCCATTGCTTTTAGGTATTGAATATGACACTGGTCTACTTGCCGATAGTAGATATTAGTTTCTAGACGTTTGCCAGTTTCTTTTGATTGTAGAGGCGATAGCCCGATCTTCTCATTTGCCACATCGACAATCGAACGTTGTCCCGCTAACAAAAACATCTCTCTGGCGGCTTCTGGAATATCATCAGCTGGGAAGCGTTGACCCAATAAAGATGGCAGAGATTGTTTATGAATAGATTCTGCAATCACTTCACCACTACCATCAGCATCAAAGCGATAAATTTTCACCCGATCTGCACCCAAAAATAAACGCACTTCGCTAACAGTTGTTGTTAATATCTCTTGAAGGTCGAGCGATCGCCTAATCTGTTTTGTCATCCGATGCAGTAAGTTTTCTCGATCGAAGTTTTGCTGCAACTCGTTTGGTTTATACCTACGTGTCATTACTTGTATTTAATTTGTTTAAGTATATTTTTTTATAATTGTCCCCGATCTTAATTTTCAACTTATAATGCTTTGATTTTCATCCTCTTTCAAAAAATTCTTGCTAATAATGTATTGCCAAGGGCATACATGTATTACAAATATTTTTGGAAATGGATTTGAAGATGTTTGAAAAGTAACAGATATTTTGCTTGTTCCCTGTAGCTCTTAAACTTCTTGGCATTTGGTGGGAAAAGGGAAAGGGGGAAAGTGGGGTCCCCTCTGGGGATAAGGGGCAAGGGTAAAGGTTTTGTATTTTCCCTTCCCCTTTAACATGAGTCCCTTTTCCCACGAGAGTGCAAAAAGCACTTTTGCCAAGAGGTCTCTTGTAAAGCAGATTTAAGTGATATATGAAATTGCTGTATCATTAAATACTTTTCAATTATCATCTCAAGTCTAAAGTTAAGAAAATTTTAATCATTGACATTTATTAATTTTATATTCTCAATCATTAAACTATTCCAGTAATTTTACTTAATTTAAAACTGAAATAATTTCTTGAAATTAAAAAGATTTTTTTAATCTTTTTGCCCATTAATTCAATTAATTAAAATTTATTCAGAGCCATAACTAAATTATTAGTAATTTTTTAAAATGTTTTTGGCTGGGGAATTTTACTATTCCCCGTTTAATTGCTTGACTTGATGTTGGATGTAACTATTTTGATTAAATTATTCGTAAATTACCGTTAAAGATAGTAAATTCCGAATTTCTTCACGCACACTCATCAGAGTTTTACCGAGATGGTTTTGACCGCTTTTATTAGCACCACAGCCCCAAAAAGAATCGGTTGGGGAGTTTTCAACCAACATCTCATTACCTGTCTTCAGGAGAACTTCTCTGATATCAGCATGAGTGAGAAACTTTTTGAGTACAGCTTCTCGCATAATTTGAGTTTTAACCAAATCCCAGTCTCGACGGAGTTGGCGAGTGCTACATCTTCCCAAAGTCGCAGCTTCTTCTGGGGTGGCGGCAGCATGGATGAGAGGTATAATTGCCGCATCTGTGCTGCCTACAAACTTTTGCGCTTGATAATAATGCTCAACCGTTAGCCAGTAAGCACCCTCGATGTGGATTCCGTGGAGAGAAAAGTTAGAAAAACAGCCATAAGGCTGCCAAACCTTATAAAAGTAAATGGTCATTTGAAAATTGCTCTTTTATATATATATCAATTTCAGGGTAACTGAAAGTTTAGGTTTCAAAACCCTTCATTTATATGAAGGGTTAGTAATAATCACTCTAATTCTTCTTCTTTCAAAGTCCTCTCTCCCAATACCCCATAATATAAGAAAGCGCTTCACACTTCTTAAATAATTAGCTTTATAGAACAATGGCAAGAGACTTGCGGGGATTCATCAAAATTTTGGAAGAAAGGGGACAATTACGGCGAATTTCAGCTTTAGTTGACCCAAACTTGGAAATTGCTGAGATTTCCAACCGAATGCTACAAAAAGGTGGCCCAGGGTTGTTGTTTGAAAACGTCAAAGGCGCTTCCTTTCCGGTGGCGGTGAATTTAATGGGAACTGTGGAAAGGATTTGCTGGGCGATGAATATGCAGCATCCAGAGGAGTTGGAAACTCTGGGTAAAAAATTGAGTATGCTGCAACAGCCAAAACCACCGAAAAAGATTTCCCAGGCGATAGATTTTGGAAAAGTGCTGTTTGATGTGGTGAAGGCAAAACCAGGACGAGACTTTTTCCCTGCTTGTCAGCAAGTTGTGATTCAAGGTAATGATTTAGATTTAAATAAGTTGCCTTTGATACGTCCTTATATTGGTGATGCTGGGAAGATTATAACGCTGGGATTAGTAATTACCAAGGATTGTGAGACTGGTACTCCAAATGTAGGTGTGTATCGCTTACAACTACAATCGAAAAATACGATGACGGTTCACTGGTTATCGGTGCGGGGTGGGGCAAGGCATTTGCGAAAAGCGGCGGAACGTGGGAAAAAATTAGAAGTTGCGATCGCACTTGGTGTAGATCCTCTAATTATCATGGCAGCAGCTACACCTATACCTGTAGATTTATCAGAATGGCTGTTTGCTGGACTTTATGGCGGTTCCGGCGTGCAGTTGGCAAAGTGTAAAACTGTAGATTTGGAAGTTCCCGCAGATTCCGAATTTGTCTTAGAAGGAACGATTACACCAGGGGAAGTTTTACCCGATGGGCCTTTTGGCGACCACATGGGTTATTACGGCGGCGTGGAAGATTCGCCGTTAATTCGCTTCGAGTGTATGACGCACCGGAAAAATCCGATTTACTTAACAACATTTAGCGGTCGTCCACCCAAAGAAGAAGCGATGATGGCGATCGCACTAAATCGCATTTATACGCCCATACTGCGGCAACAAGTATCAGAAATTGTCGATTTCTTCTTACCAATGGAAGCTTTGAGTTACAAAGCGGCGATTATTTCCATTGATAAAGCATATCCAGGACAAGCGCGACGGGCGGCTTTAGCGTTTTGGAGTGCTTTACCACAATTTACTTACACCAAATTTGTAATTGTTGTGGATAAAGACATAAATATTCGCGATCCCCGTCAAGTTGTCTGGGCAATTAGTTCCAAAGTTGACCCAGTACGGGATGTCTTTATTTTGCCGAATACACCTTTTGATACGTTGGATTTTGCCAGTGAGAAGATTGGCTTAGGCGGACGGATGGGAATTGATGCAACTACCAAGATTCCGCCGGAAACAAATCATGAATGGGGTTTGCCTTTAGAATCCGATCCAGATGTGGCAGCGATGGTAGAGAGACGATGGGCGGAGTATGGTTTAGCAGAGTTGCAGTTAGGAGAAGTAGACCCAAATTTGTTTGGCTATGATATGAAGTAAGGTGTTAGATAGAAACTGGTAAAAATCTCTGCTGGCTATCAGCTTAACTGATTTTTATCAGTCAAACTTATCCAAAATTACAGCATTTCACGTAATAGATCGCGCAGTAGCGATCGCTCGGTCAAAATTATATCGAAAAAAGGGCGATCGCCCAGACCTTCAGATTTCATATTATCTCGGTAGGGGCGAACGGCTCTTCGTCCCTACATTTTAATTTACCTACCAACCAAAGAGGGATTTCACTCCATTAAAGCCACTAGAGATAGTGTTTGTAACAGTATTGACTGATTCAGCAACCTTCTTATATGTTTCAGCAACATATTGCTTACCTTGTTCAACTTTTTCAGTTACAAAGGTTTTCACATTTTCATAAGCTTGTTTACCTTGCTCAATCACATTGTTAATAATCTGTTTACCAGTGTCTATGACGTTGTTAACAAACTGTTTTGCTCCGTTAATAATATTGCCTACGACTTTTACAGCTTTTTGAGCATAGTTAGCAACGTAATTGACAACTTTAGAACCTGCTTTAACAATGGGGTTTTGGGCAACAGAATTCATTACTTTTTGAGCAACTTCTTTTATCTTCTGCTGGGATTGTTGCACAATTTGAGTAGTAGCTTTTTGTACTTCTACTTTAAAATTTTGGTATGCAGCTTTCGCTTGCTCTACATTAGCTTTTGTCGTTTCATAGGCAGCTTTGGCTTGATTAGCTAGTTCTTGAGCTTTTTGTTTGGCTTCTGCTGCTTTCTGTTTCACGGCTTCAAGAGCTGCGTTTACAGATGAAGTTGCCGCATTCCAAGCATTGTCTGTAGTTTCCCTTATACTCCCCCAGTTGTCAGCAACCCATTCGCCACCTTTTTTACCAAGGTAACCTCCAACTAATCCACCAACTATACCACCAACTATCGATCCAGCCGGAGGAAAAACAGGAGCAAATATTGTTGCGCCAATGTATCCGCCTGCAAGTCCTCCTAACATTTCAGCGCCTTCGCTTATTAGGATTTGTCCTCTTTGCTCATCAGTTTCAGCTTGAGAATATTCCCATGCTGTAGGAACAAATCCTACTATCGTTGCGATAGTGCTTGCTTTTCCTAACCATTGAGTTCCTTTAGGAAGTGCGCCTTCAGTTTTAAATACAAATCCATTTTTACCTGGATTTGTATATGTTTTACCTTCAATGAACTCATCCCAGTTCCTGGATTGTTGAGCTAAAAATCCTAAAGTATTATCCACATGTTTGGAATAATTCCCAAAGCGAGGAGGATATAAAACAAAGCCATTACTGCCAGGTAAATAGCCTGTATAAGTAATAAATCTGCCTATTTCCTCTATTGCATCCGCTTCTTCTATTGCTTTAGATGCAATATTGGCAACATTTACTAATAAAGGATGATCTGGATTCCAATAATCATTTCTAACATAATTCCCAAAACTGTCTTTTTGATTAACATCGAAAAATTCCCCTACTTTCTTACCAACTTCATAGAAAGCCGATCTGCCATCAGGCTGAATTGACAAACGTCCCTTACTATATTCATAGACAGCCACACCATTATTGATATAACTCCTTAGTGGTTCTCCCAAATCACCTACTTTTTGAGTAACGTAACTTAGAGATGCTTGCAGTTGCTCCTGCCTGCGTTGTGTTTCTTCTAAAATCCGTCGCAATTGTTCTTCTGCTTGACGACGGGCTTCCTCTTCTAACCGTCGTAACTCCTCTTCAGCCTGACGAGCTGCTTCCTCGGCGCGACGAGCTGCTTCCTCAGCACGGCGAGCCGCTTCTTCGGCTTGTCTGATTTGCTCCTGTCTGCAGCGTTCTTCTTCTGCACGCTCTGGAGTGTTATCAATGTACAGAGCTGACATCCAGTTGTTAGTGCCAGCAATTTTATACCAACGGCTACTACCTCCTCCTGGCATATAAGGATCGTCAACCCATTTACCATTGTTTTCATAGGCATCGAAATTAACTGCCTCATTAGGGTATTTGCGGCCAACCTCTGCATATTGTGTTCCAGGCCCGGAACGTATCCTTAAAAAACCTACTGTTGTCACATAGCCAGCATTCATTACTCGACCTGTAAAAGTCGGTACAGAAACTGCAACTGCTCTTTCTCCTGGAGTAACTTGACCTTCACCACCCCAAGTAAAGGGAGAAACTAAGGGCTTGGGTTGATAAGTTTGCGGCTGAGTATTTTTTGCTAGTTCGACTGCGGCGGCTATATCCACCAAACCTGAACCTGTTTCCGTATCCCAACCAGGTGTATTCAGGTCTACAGCTGTCTGTTTAAGAATTTCTTTAACTTGTTGATAACTTAAATCAGGATTAGCTGCCCAAACTTGAGAAACTACACCTGTCACTTTGGCAGCAGCGACTGATGTGCCAGCCATTTCACCAACGCCTAAATCTAGAGGTATGGAGAAATTAGTATTACTCTCATTTGCTTGAGATGTTGTGTCTGTGCTAATACCTGCATCATCTAAAATCTCTTGCGCCTTAAGCAGTGTATTACCTAAATCACCATCAAAAGCATCAACAAATTTATCAAGAGCATCAACACTGGCATGATAATAACCATCAACATACTCTAAAGCTATTTTTTGGCTGGCTGCACTTACATAATCTTGTAAAAGTTGGTCAATATCTTTGGTAGCTTGCTCATAAACTTGTCGTTCTTCAGGAGTGAGATTTTCTAACTGTTGTTGATCTGTTTCTAAGTCTTTTAAAGTGCGATCGCTAAAAGATCCAAATACTTCATTAAAAGCACTTTTGGCATTGGCAGACATTTCATCTTCTGGTGGTTCATCATCAATATCAGCACCATCTCCCATAGTTGAAATTATTGGTTGCTGTGCTGTACCGCCATAAGCCATCAAGTCTAGACCATAGCCAAAGTTAGAATATTCAGTTTTTTGCTTGTTAAAGTCTACTGAACCAACAGTGATAATATTGTCAAATTCTTGAGAAGCTTGACCAAGGGCAGACATAGTTCCCCCATCGTTTCCGGCTGCAACTACAACGATTACCCCGTTTTGACGGGCATATTCCAATGCTTCTCGTTCCTGTGGAGTTAGTTCATAGCGTGTTGTTACGCTACCATCGAGGTTAGTTTGAGTCAGGTCAAAGCTAAGGTTAACTACGCCATTTGGTTGTCCGGATGCTTTAAACTCATCGACAAATTCTCGTAATGATTCTGCCCATTTACCCGAACCAATGGCACGACCTAGCCAAACTGGTGCTTGGTCATTAATACCATCAATGCCAATGTCATTACCATCTGTAGCGCTAATGATGCCTAAAACATGAGTGCCGTGTTCGCTGCCTTCACCATCTGCCAGTAAAGGATTATTGTCATTATCAACTAAATCCCTTCCCAACTTCACCCGACCATAATCAATATCTGGATTTTTAGCATTAAATCCCGTATCAATCACCCCAATTAAAGGCTGATCTGACTTTTTGAAATTAAATTTAGGTGCTGGATTTGTGCTTGGAGGATCGAAGGGCAATACAGGTCCCGGAGAATCAACATCTGGAGGGGTGAAAACAGGTAAAGTAAACGTACCACTAGTTGGTAAATCTAGGGAACAAACATCTGAACTGTGCAGTAGTGATGTATTTTCGGTGAATGAATTTGTAGATACTGATAGATTATCAAAGAATGGCAAAGGTTGATAACTTGGGTCAAGAAGGACATCACTCATTATTGGATGATCTAATAATGAAGTGTGTGGTTGAGTCAGCAACTCTAAGGTTTTTGTATTTAGCTCATGTAATAAGTCTGTTTGACTGAGGTCAATTTCTAATCCTGGAACCGTATGTAAATCAATTAAAAATGGCTCAGGTGAATTTTCGCCACCACTGACAAAAACGCTAGGAGTAATAATATCATCTAGAGCAAAACTTTTACCTTTCCATACTTCTCTCGGCTTTGATTTCTGGGATTTTTTAGCTTTTTGACCCTTTTTACCACCAAATCCAAACAGATTCATAAATGCACCTTAAAAAAAATAACCAATTAATTGAAGTAGTTGATTTTTCATTAGTCCACGGAGGTGGACTTTATTTATGTAGCCAAGCCAGTGCGATTTCTAATCGCTGGGTATATTTTCCATCGGTTCAATTAGTTGTAATTCCAAAGATGGACAAAAACGATATAAATTATCTTCGCTTGGCTCATCTGAATTGATAAATGATAGTTGTCGATATTGTTGATTATTTGATGTATAAAAATCATTAATTGGTAGCAACCTATCATTATTCAATCGGGCGCCTTTTTTTCTTAGTCGCTGCTTGAATAAATATCCTCCACCTAAAATTCCAAAAGCTAATATACCCACAAAAGGATAAGGCTCAGGTACAGATGCATATTTATTACAAGGAGTAGAAGATTGATCGAGAGAACTAGCTCCTTGTGAAGGCTTAACATCTATTAGCAAAATTAGTGATATTACTCCCAATGCAATTGGCAACAATACATTATGAGCGATTTTTATGTGAGATTTTTTCATTATTTTCAGTTTCCTCTAAATAATGGTGTTCAAAACTCAACTATTTTGCTGGAAAAAATGGCGCATATAAATGCTAAATCCAGAAAAATAAGTTAACCAAAAGCCAGATGATATAAAGTAAACAAGCAGGAGCATAAACCGCTAGAATTCCTATATCCTCATTGCGCTCTTGACTAGGTTCTTTTCGCCATAGTTGACCATAATATGCAAACGACCTTTTACGTAAATGGTTAATTCCCGTCATCGCTTCTACTAAATAATATCCATCGAATTTATTCAGTGGGTTGAGATTAAGGGCTAAAGTAAATTGGGCTGCTAACATTAATAAATAAGTACCTGTATAAAACCAAGTTCCTGGTGTTGATATGCTCCATAAACACAATGCAATTCCCCAAATAACTACTTGACAAATTACCCCTGCTGCCATTACTAAAGTGCGTTGTCTACGTTTGACTAAGCCATAAGCATCAGTGGTATTAGTGTATGCTCCTGGTAACAAGCAAATAAACATCATACCTATTTCTAAAACAACACCTTTGTAATGTTTTAATGTGAAAGCATGACCTAATTCGTGAATAGATACCACCAACATCATCAGTAGTGCGAAAGGAAGGATTAAACTAGAACCTTGACTACTCCATAACTCCTGCCCAAGGTGATAAATTCTCTCTTGTTTTGAAAAAGCAATGACAGTCGTAAAACCTAGAAATATACAGAGTAATAAACAACACTCTGTAGTAAAAATAAATCTAAATCTATTAATATTACGGTTTAGCCAACTGTCAGGGTTAAATAGGCGAAACTTAAAGAAAAGTAGTTGTAATATGCTAAATTTTTTCTGGGGTTTTGGCGGCTCAAATCCTTCCAACATTCCTTTAACTGCTAAACTCTGCAACAGTTCTTGCAAATACTGAGGGCTGATTTTATATTTAGCTACAATAGTTTCTACTGGCAGTTGACTTAACTGCAAAATTAGGGTTTTATCGTAGTTACTAACTTGCAGATAGGCAATACTATCTGTATCTTGCAGCCGTAATAACCAATATCCATCTGTGTGCCATATCCACTGCACAGCAGATTTAAGTAGGCGTAAACGGCTGGTTTCACCTTGTGTTTTTGCAAGGCTAGGATTTGCAAATATTCCCAATTGAATCAATTTTTCTAATAGCTGCACCATAAAGTTAGGAGAAATAGCGTCCCCAAACTGCTGTTCACACTTTTCCTGAACGTGTCTAACTGTAAACTTCCCAGTAAAATGCTGTAAAGCGTAACCTTCAGTTGCTGAAAATAGATAACTATGCTTTGTTTTTATTGCTTGTAACTGCACTTTTTCTGATTCAATTAAAGAAATTAGTTGCCAGTGGGTTGCAAAATTTGGACAAAACCAATTCTGACAATCAGCTATATTTAATATTGATTTTTCTTCTGAATTCATATCTTGGTTAGAGGTTTATAAAAATTTTTATCTCTAAAGTATTGAAGATAATGAAAGTACAATTAATTTGATGCTATAGATACTAAAATATGTAGGCAAAGTTGAAAATGCCCATTCTAACAATGCTTAATTATGGGATAAACAAGTAAGTGACAAGTTTCCTATAAACGGCTTCCTGGGTAAATCTAGTCAACAGCCGTAGTTACTCAATCAATTAGCTAATCTCTGACTGTTTGACTACTAAATATTTTTTGATAATCATTTCAAAGTTTCCTACTGTAGCTAATGATATATTACGTATAATCATAGTCGTCTTAAATAGCATTTGTAACTAGTCAGCTATAGATAATTAACAAAATTTGTATGAATTTTATTTAAAGGAATGTTATGGGCTAAGTGAAATCCCTTACAGGCTAAAATTAAGAACTTATCTCAAATTGCAAAAGTAAATTTTTAGTGGAAAATACTCGTGCATCGCAGCACAGCGATCGTTATAGTCTCTACTAGATAATCGTATTCCCATAATTGTTGAGTGCGATCGCCTCATCTATTGTCACCAAAACTGATTTCTGGGTTAATTTCGCAACCGCAAAAACTTTGGTATAATCAGAGACGACAGGATCTTTAAAATTAATGTAAGTCATGCCAAATGTATTAATAAATTACCACTAATACTCGATTGTAAAAAGCAGCAATGTCTGAGAGAGACTGCTATAACTACACTCTGTTTAATCTAATCTCATCCTCTACTAATTTTTGTATATTAAGTTAAATTAAGAATTATTGCAAAATAGTAAATAACTTTTGGCAATATCACCTAAGCTAATTAAAAGCTTTACGCTGAATGGATATTTTAATAGAATAATCTCATCAAAAGATTCGCAGAAATATAAATGGACTGGATTACACTACTGCGATCGCTACAGTCTGATTTTATTAAAAGGTTAGCATCTGGTTGTCTGCTTCATTGTGAAACAGAAGGTCAATATAGTGAATTAACTATAATTTCTGGAGAGAGATTAAAAGCACTACGGGAATTTTGCTGGCAGATGGCTGAAAAATATAAGCGTGTTTTACCAGTGCGTGATGTTTTTCTTAGCTATCTCAAAGGTAAATTGGGTGAGGAAGTTGTCAAAGAACGTTTAGCTGATTTTATTACCGAAGTCGATTATGAAAAGCGATTTGGCGGCGATGGTAATATAGATTTTACCTTGACTTCTGACCCATCTATTGGTATTGAGGTTAAATCTCGTCATGGTCGCATTGACAGAGTTAGATGGTCAATTAGTTCTGAAGAAGTTGAAAAAAATGCAGTTGTAGTTTGCATTTTAATTCAAGAAGATGTCAGTGAAGCACAATCTGAGTATCACCTTTTTTTGGCTGGCTTTCTTCCAACCCGGATGATTAAGTTGAAGACTGGGAAAATTTCTTTTGGAATAGAACAATTACTATATGGTGGTGGTTTATGGTGTTATCTAGAACAGTTGCAATCTTCTATAAATAATTCTTCTCAGCAACAACCACCTATTTATAAATATCTTCAAAAACAGGAAATTTCATTTAAGTCAACTATTCATCAGGTGTTAAAATCTCCTTTTAAACCTGAATATAATGATGAATATTTAAATCTACTTTATATAAAAAAGGGTGATGAATATTTCGAGAAAGGAGAATATACAAATGCTATTATTAATTATGCTCAAGCCTTAGAAGTTAATAATAATGATATTAGTTTGTATTATAAACGAGGTTTAGCCCACTATCAAATAGGAGATTACGAAGCTGCGATCGCAGATTATTCTCAAGCAATCCAGATGAATATTCATGATGCTAAATCTTACAATAAACGAGGTTTAGCTCTTTATCAACTGGGGCGATTAGAGGAAGCGATTAATGATTATACTCAAGCTATTAGAATTAATCCTAATATTGCCGTAACCTATAAAAATCGGGCTGAAGCTCGTTCTCATATTGGAGATAATCAAGGAGCAATTGAAGATTATACTCAAGCTATTAAAATTAATTCTCATTATGCTGATGCTTATAAAAACCGTGGGATTACTCGTTATTTATTAGGCTCTCAGCCAGGATTTCCTCAAGCAATCAAGATTAATCCTCAAGATGCTATAGCTTATAAAAAACGTGGGAATGCTCGTTCAGATTTAGTAGATTTTGAGGGCGCAATTGAAGATTATACTCAGGCAATCCAGATTAATCCTAGTTATGCTGATGCTTATTATAACCGTGGCAATATTCGTTTAGAGATTGCAGATAAACAGGGAGCAATTGAAGATTTTCAAAAAGCGGCAGATATCTATCGTCAAGAAGGTAAGCTAGAAGCACTCAAAGATACACGAGAAATAATATTAGATTTAGAAATAGAAGAATCATTAGATATTTTAAACTTCTAGAAAAATACTATATAGGGAACGGTAAAGAAGCCTCTTGAAGTTTTACTGAGTTTTTTTAAAAATCAAATAGGAGTTCTATATATTCAATTAACTTGTAAAAAGCTGAAGTTGTGTAATTATAGCAACAGTCAAAGTGGTTAGGACATCAACAGACGATAAAACTTAGACACAAAAAGGCTTTTCACCCAGTCCCCAGTCCCTAGTCCCCAGTCCCTTGCTATACTTAGCTGAAAAATCAAGAGACTAATTAGCAGTCAGTAGTTTTAATATCTTTTATCGAGAAGCTAGCTCCCGCGAAAATCCAACGATTTTTCTGTTTGTTGCAGAGAAAATAGGCATTGGCTTTGATTCGTGGTGTCATATCTTTACTTGCAACTGCGATCGGATAAGCATTACTTCATCACAGGTCAAAAACACGCAAAATTACGTGAAAATCAAGTAATAATATACATTTTTATGCCAAATTATTTATGTAACATCTCGTAAAAATATACTTATTTTTATCTCAGATGTTACAAAGCTAAACTTGCATGGGCATATTAATAATGCTTATATTGCAAGAGAAAACAATGACAGCTACTTTATCTGGTTATCAACTCCTCGAAACCCTTCACTCCGGTAGTAAAACCGTCATTTATCGTGGACGGCGAGAAACCGATAATGTCTCTGTAGCGATCAAAACTCTTCTGTGCGAACATCCACCACTGGAAGATATTGCTCGACTGCGCCACGAATATCAAATCATTGAGTCACTGCGAATTCCTGGCATTGTTAAAGCCTACGAGTTAAAGAATTATCAGCATGGTTTGGCTTTGGTATTAGAAGATATTCCAGGTTGCTTGCTCAAAGAAATAATTGCGACTCAAAAAACTACCTTGATTACTTTTCTCAAGGTGGCGATTAATTTGGCGCACACTTTAGGAGAGCTACACGCCCAAAAAATTATACATAAAGATATTAAGCCGCACAATATTTTAATTAATCCCGAATCTGGGGAAGTCAAACTGATTGACTTCAGTATTTCCTCGCGTCTCGATCGAGAAAATCCTATTTTGAGCAATCCTAATTTGCTTGAAGGTACACTTGCCTATATGTCGCCTGAGCAAACAGGCAGAATGAACCGGGTGTGCGACTATCGCACCGACTTTTATTCGTTGGGTGTCACCTTGTATGAAATGCTAACTGGGACGCTGCCATTTTATGCTAGTGACCCGATGGAGTTGATCCACTGTCACATCGCCAAAATGCCAGTCGCACCCTGTAGCGAAACCGTGTGCCGTGTTCTGGAAGATGTGCCAGAAGCGATTAGTGCAATTATTTTGAAACTGTTAGCGAAAACAGCAGAGGAGCGGTATCAAAGCGCTTGGGGACTGAAAGCGGATTTAGAGGAATGCTTGTTTCAACTTCAAATGATTGGCAAGATTGAAAACTTCGTACCAGGGAGACAAGACAAATCTGGGCATTTTTTGATTGGACAACAACTCTACGGACGCGAAGCAGAAGTAGCAACATTAATGACTGCATTTGAGCGTGTGGCAAGAGGTAGCAGCGAACTCATGCTCGTCTCTGGTTATTCGGGCATTGGCAAGACGAGTGTCGTCAATGAAGTTCATAAACCGATTGTCGGGGCCAGAGGTTATTTCATTGCAGGCAAATTCGATCAGTTCAAACGCAATATTCCATATACATCGTTGATTCAGGCGTTCCAATCTTTGATTCAGCAATTACTCACCGAAAGCGCTGCCCAAATCCAAGAGTGGAAAGAGAAACTGTTAACCGCGTTGGGAGAAAACGGGCAAGTCATTATTGATGTGATTCCCGAAGTCGAACTAATTATTGGAACTGTGCCACCTGTAACCCAATTGGGAGCGACAGAATCTCAAAACCGTTTCAATCGCGTTTTTGGGCAATTCATTGGGGTATTCACGAACCAAGACCATCCCTTAGTTGTCTTTCTGGATGACTTGCAGTGGGCAGATTCGGCATCACTGAACTTAATTGAGCTATTGATGACCGATACTGAACGCAAATATTTATTGCTAATCGGGGCATACCGTGATGACGAAGTGTCGCCCACCCATCCATTGATGATGAGTTTGTCCAAAATTCAATCTTCTGGTGCGGTGGTAAATAACATCGTCTTGTCATCATTGCAGTTAACGGATGTGGAAGCGTTAATTGGCGATACATTGAATCACATAGAACACAGTCAGCCACTAGCAGAATTACTATTCCACAAAACCGGAGGGAACCCCTTCTTCTTAACACAACTGCTGAAAACCCTATATCAAGAAGACTTACTAACATACGACTTCCATTCAGGAGTATGGCAATGGAATATCCAACATATTCAAGCGATCGGCATTACTGACTTGAATGTTGTTGAATTGACAGCGAGAAATATTCGCAAACTGTCATTAGAAACGCAACAAGTTCTGAAACTGGCTGCTTGTATTGGTAATACTTTTAACTTAGATGTATTAGCGATCGTCAACGAAGTATCTTCTTTAACCACTGCAGCGCAATTGTGGTCAGCCCTGCAAGCTGGGTTAATTCTGCCGTTAAATCAGGATTACAAAATTCCCTTAGTCTTTAGTCAAGAAGATTCTGACGGAATTAATTTAACTGATGTCAAGGTTGATTACAAGTTTTTACATGACCGCGTACAGCAAGCGGCGTATTCTTTAATTCCCGACGATCGCAAGCAAGCGACGCATCTGAAAATTGGTCAATTACTACTACAAAATACGACGCCAGAAGAACGCAAAGAAAATATATTTGCTTTAGTTAATCAACTCAATTACGGTACTGATTTACTGATATCTGAAACAGAAAAATATCAACTTGCAGAACTAAATCTGATCGCCGATCAAAGAGCAAAAGCAGCCACAGCGCGCGATTCCGCCATCAAATATTTGCAAGTTGCTTTGGGATTGTTAGCAGAAGAAAGCTGGAAGTGTGAATATGAACTGACATTAACACTGCACTTAGAAGCGGCAGAGGCAGCTTTTTTGAGCGGTGATTTTGCAGAAATGCAGAGATTGTTTGAGATCGTCCAAAACCGTGCTGTGACGCTACTGGACAAAATTAAAGTGTATGAAGTCCTTCTTCAAGCTTATATGGCGCAAAACCGGTTACTAGAAGCGATTAACACAGCGCTACAAGTTTTAAAACAGTTAGGGGTAGAGTTTCCCCAAGAACCGAATGCGTCAGATATTGGGCAAGGTCTGGCGGACACTGCGGCAATTTTGAGTGGAAGGCGAATTGAGGATTTAATTGACCTGCCTCAAATGAGCGATCGCTATAAATTAGCAGCCATTAGACTTTTGTCAAGTATCTTTGCTCCTGCATATATTGTTGCTCCGGCACTGTTGCCCTTGACGGTGTGCAAACAAGTACAATTATCCGTCGAATATGGTAATGCTACCGTTTCTCCCTTTGCTTATGCCAATTATGGTTTTCTTCTGTGTGCGATTGTGGGAGATATTGATTCAGGTTATAAATTTGGTCAGTTGGCTTTAAATCTAGTGTCAAAGTTAAATGCTCAAGAAATCAAAGCCAAGACAGTTTTCATCGTAAATCTATTTATCCGACATTGGAAAGAGCATCTGAAAGAAAGCTTAGAGCCTTTGCTGTCAGGTCACTCTAGCGGAATGGAGACAGGAGATTTAGAATATGCAGGCTATAGTCTATTCCAGTACTCCTGTTTAGCTTACTTTAGCGGTAAAGAACTAACTGTTCTTGAAAGAGAGATAGCAAGAAGCAGAGATGCTATTCATAAAACGAAGCAAGAAACAGCGCTTTATTATATAGAAATCTATTGGCAGGCTACCTTAAATCTACTGGGAAAAAGTGAAAATCCCTGCCTGCTCAAGGGTGAAGCCTGCGATGAACATATAAGGTTGCCACTGCACCAGCAAGCAAACGACAACGGGGGAGTTGGCTACATATATTTGAACAAATTTTTGCTTTGTTATTGGTTTGAAAATTACTCAGAAGCGATTGAGAATCTTGCTATAGCCCAGAAGTATTTAGATGTAGTGGTAGGAATGCCCTTTGTTCCTGTATTCCATTTTTACGATTCTTTGATATGGTTAGCAGTGTATTCTGATACTCCACAGTCAGAGCAACAGGGCATTCTTGACAGAGTACAAGCTAATCAAGAAAAAATCCAAAAATGGGCGGATTATGCCCCAATGAATCATTTACACAAATTCTATTTGGTAGAGGCAGAACGGCATCGAGTTTTAAACGAAAAAATCGAAGCAATCGAGATGTATGAAAAAGCGATCGCACTTGCTAAAGAAAACGAGTATATCAACGAGGAAGCGATCGCTCACGAACTCGCCGCCAAATTTTATCTGTCATGGGGTAAAGAAACTATTGCCCAAATGTACATGACAAATGCTTACTACGCCTACAGCCGTTGGGGTGCTGTTGCTAAAGTCAAAGATTTAGAAACACGCTATCCGCAATTAATTTTGCGGTCAAACACAGAAAAAATCGAAACGAATTACCTACACACTATTCAAACAAGCTCTACGACTAGTGGAGGCGCTCACATTCTCGACTTCATGACAGTGATGAAAGCTGCACAAGTGCTGTCAGAAGAAATGGTGCTAACTCAGCTGCTCGAAAAATTGATGAAGATTGTCATCGAAAATGCTGGCGCTCAACAAGGTTACTTTATTGCCAAGCACGAGAATCAATGGATGTTAGAAGCAACGGGAATAGTTATAGGTAAGGAGGTTAGCGTTGTTGTTAACACAGAGGATAAAACTAATTCACCCTTACTCCCGGTTGCCTTATGCAACTATGTGGAAAGAACTAGAAATAATCTGGTTTTAGACAATGCTGTTAAAGATTCCCGTTTTGTGACTGATGCTTATATCACCACTTACCAATCCAAGTCAATTTTGTGTTTGCCGCTGATTCACTCTGGCAAGTTTACTGGGATTATTTACCTGGAAAATAATCTTATTTCTGGTGCTTTTACTCCAGAACGGGTGAATGTGCTGAGTCTGTCGAGCGCACAAATTTCGATTGCGATCGACAACGCCCGTCTTTACACCAACCTGCAAGCTTACTCAGAACAACTGGAAGCTAAATCACAAGAACTCGAAACTAAAAATGAAGCTTTGCAAGCATCCGAAACGCGAGAGCGAGAAAAAGCCGGACAAATCGAAAAATCTCTGTATAAACTACAACAAACCCAGGCTCATCTTGTGCAGACCGAGAAAATGTCGAGCTTGGGGCAACTAGTAGCTGGGGTTGCCCACGAAATCAACAATCCAGTCAATTTTATCTTTGGCAATCTGACCCATGCCAACAGTTACACCCAAGAGGTGCTAAGACTGCTGGAACTTTATCAGCAGCATTACCCATCTCCCCATCCAGAGATTCTGGAAGAAGCAGAGGCGATCGATCTAGAATTCGTGCTAGAAGACCTGCCGAAGCTACTGTCTTCTATGTGGGTTGGGGCAGACCGGATTCGGCAAATTGTCGCTTCTCTGCGAACTTTCTCACGCATGGACGAAGCCGAAATTAAAGCTGTTAATATTCATGAGGGCATTGACAGTACCATAATGATTCTCCAACATCGCCTCAAAGCCAAGTCAGATCGTCCCGCTATTGAGCTTATTAAACACTACGGTAATTTGCCTCAAGTGGAATGCTATGCAGGGCAGCTAAATCAAGTATTTATGAATGTGTTGAGTAATGCGATCGATGCTTTGGAAGAGTCATTAACGGACAATCAAGGACAAATTAGAACTCCAACCATTACTATTCAAACTAAGCAAATTAATGCCGAGCAAGTCGAAATTCGGATTGCAGACAATGGGATGAGTATACCAGAGCCTATTCGCCGTCGCTTGTTCGATCCTTTCTTCACCACAAAACCTGTGGGTAAAGGAACAGGTATGGGCTTGTCGATTAGCTACCAAATCGTTACCGAAAAACATGGTGGTTCACTCTCTTGCACTTCAGAACCCGGTGAGGGAGCGGAGTTTCAAATCCGTATTCCAGTTTGCCAGCAAGTTATACCATTTTAGATTTTGGATTTTAGATTTTGGATTGGAAATTGCCTTGGTGCATCAATACAGTTCAGTTAAGCTTTTTTCTCTCCCCCTGCTTCCCCTGCCTGCCTTAACAGATAAATTTGCTTAACCCAAGCGTATTGCTTGGTGCGTCTGGCTTGGTGTGAATCCATCTGTCGCAATCATTTTTCAAAATGGTATTAGTAATAATGCTCTGAGGAGCGATTTCTCGCACTGAATTTTGAGTAGTTGCGATCGCTCCCTTGCCATCTCACAACCCCAAATTTAAAATTAGTTTTTGAAAAGGATGTCATAAAGTGACAGCAGAATCTCTACCACAATCAGAATCACCACATACCACTCTACTCGCTGACTACTGCTATGCTGCATGAACTCCAGCACCGTTTGTGCGGTTTGGGAAATTAGCTCTAGTTTACGTTCCAGGGCATGGTGACGCTCGCGAATTTCGTATTCATCCTCCAAGCGCAGATATAAGTTTTCTAGCTGGGGAGATTCCCAGAGCAACTCCGGCTTATCGATAATTTCTACTTGACCTACAATCTTATGTTGAACTAATAAGGAAGTTCCTAGTTGACGCAGTAATTCCCGGCTCTGGCGTCTACCCCTGTTTTCACGCTGGAGACTAGCTGCAAACGGTTCAATTTGATCGAATACAGTTGCTAGGCTGGTTTCATAGTGAGACAGCACAACACTCTTGGCAAGAATATCAGCCACTATCTGTAAGCGTTCTATACTCAATTCATGCAGTAAAATTTTTCCTTCCTTAGCTCGTTCGCTCTCCGCAATATTGAGATGAACTTCTACCTCTTCTGTTTCTGGGTTGTCAAAAGAGCCACTAATTCGAGAGGATAGTTTGGTCAAAAAGGCTACCTTTTCTCCAGGCTCAAGGTTAAACAGGACAACTGCACCATAGCCCAGCAGTACTGCACAGCCTTCTTCACCGGCTTTAACCATTACTGGCATACTCGCCAAGCAAATGTAATTATCTAGCGTCTGTAAGTTAATACCTTTACCAAGGAATAGGGCCTGCGCTCTAAATCTATTTTTGTCATTAAAAAGGAGTTTTTGCATTATTGCCCAAAAGCTATATTCTGCCTGCTTTACTGCTCTGGTAACGATAGTAATTGATGCCTGTTGTCGGAGATAACTACAATTTCAGCTTACCATTTCGTCTTTCCCCTACAGCCTACACTCTATTTTTGATACTTTTGCGCTCTAAATAAATTTCAGCGCTTTTCAAGTAAGGGAATTACATTACTCGTCACTCCCCCCAAAATTGTTAGAGTGAATAAAGTTATGAGGACGCAAATATGACTGACAAAAATCGTTCTCAATGGGACTTAGGCAGGTTTATCGAAACCCTGACTTACTTTGAGGTGATTCCTTTCCTTAACTGGGTACAGCAATTAATCCAAGGTCGTCCTAAGGATAATCAATATAAACCCAATGGAGGAAGAAATGTGGGTGTAATATTAGTAGCAGGTGCAACAGGCGGTGTCGGTAAACGAGTCGTGCAGCGATCGCTCCAACAAGGTTATAAAGTTCGCGCTCTAGTTCGAGATATCGACAAAGCGCGGTCAATTCTTGGTAATGATATCGATTTAGTAGTTGCAGATATCACGCAACCAGAAACTTTAACTCCTTTAGTTCTTTCTGATATCCAAGCTGTAATTTGTTGCACAGCAGTACGCGTACAACCAGTTGAGGGAGACACAGCAGATAGAGCTAAATATTATCAAGGTGTTAAATTTTACCAGCCAGAAATTGTTGGCGACACTCCCGAAAATGTAGAATATCAAGGAGTCAAAAACTTAGTTGAAGCGGCAGCAAAATATTTACCCCAAGCAAACGAAAAACTAATATTTGATTTCACCAAGCCATCAGCAGAATTAAAGGATAGCTGGGGAGCATTGGATGATGTTGTCATGGGTGGCGTGAGCGCTAGTAATATCCAATTAGTAGAAAATACAGCTTTATTTGCGGGTAATGTTTCCACCGCTAACTCTGGCGGATTTGCTTCTGTCAGAACGAAAAATTTTGATCCACCTTTCAACTTATCTAGTTATGAAGGTGTGAAATTGCGTGTCAAAGGTGATGGTCAACGCTATAAAATCTTTCTGCGGACAGATACAACATGGGATGGTGTTGGCTATAGCTATTCTTTTGACACCGTAGCTAATACCTGGATAGATGTTCACATTCCCTTTGCAGATTTGATTCCCGTCTTTCGGGCAAAAACTGTCAAAGATGCGCCGCCAATTGAGCAAAGTAGAATTTGCTCATTTCAACTGATGTTGAGCAAATTTGAACATGATGGCGCTTTAAATCCGAAATTTTCCCCAGGTAGTTTTACTTTCCAGTTGGAATCAATTAAAGCTTATGGGGGGGCAACTTTACCACAATTTATCCTCGTCAGTTCAGCAGGTGTCACTCGTCCCGGTCGTCCTGGCATTAATTTAGATGAAGAACCGCCAGCAGTGAAATTAAATGATCAATTGGGAGGAATTTTAACTTGGAAGTTGAAGGGAGAGGATAGTTTAAGAGAAAGCGGAATTCCTTATACAATTATTAGACCTTGTGCCTTAACTGAAGACCTAGGAGGTCAGGAATTAATATTTGAGCAAGGTGATAATATTAGAGGCAAAATCAGTCGTGAGGATGTGGCAGAACTTTGCGTACAAGCGCTAAAAATAGGAAAAGCGTCTAACGTCACATTTGAGGTGAAACAGGGAGAAAATACTGTCAACTCTATCGATTGGCAGAGTTTATTTTCTAACTTATACCAATTTAATGTGAAGTTACACATATCTAGATCCCCCTAAATCCCCCGATAAATTGGGGGACTTTGATATGTTTTTCTGGTTCCCCCCTTTATAAGGAGGGCTAGGGGGGATCGAATTCTATGCAGCTTTATAAA
>NZ_JAVRBQ020000032.1:0-33913 GCF_034531215.2 Nostoc sp. ChiSLP03a | reverse complement strand
TCTCCCCAACCCCTCTCCGAGGCACAGAGGGGCAGAAATATTTTTAGTTGACAACGAAAAAATTAGGGTTTCAAAGCCTCTCTCCCTGTGGGGGAGAGGAATGGAAGTGGGGTTTTTAGAGCCGTCGAACTCACGTTAAATTTAAGTTAAACAAATTTTTTACGCCGTTTTTTATTAGCGTAAGCTTGTACCATTAATTACGAATTACGTTAGCGCAGCGTTAGCGACGCAGGAGCGTCATTACGAATTACGAATTACGAATTAGTAATTATTCAGTCAAGCCGTTCGTAATCGTTCGATGTCTCGCATCGGTGGCGCACCGAATAGGCGGGAATATTCCCGGCTGAACTGTGAGGGACTTTCGTACCCGACCTGATAAGCAGCAGAGGTTGCATCACAATCTTCCGTCAGCATCAGGCGACGAGCTTCCAACAGTCTTAACTGCTTTTGATATTGAAGTGGACTCATTGAGGTCACTTGCTTGAAGTGCTGATGAAACGACGAAGTAGACATTCTTACCTGCTTTGCTAAATCCTCGACTCGCATCGGCTGAGTAAACTTAGACTTGATGCGTTTGATCGCTTCAGCAATTCGCTGCATACTGCTGCCAGATGTAGCAATTTGACGCACGGCTTCACTTTGTTCCCCGATCAGCAGACGGTAGTAGAGTTCCCGAATCATCATCGGTGCCAGCATAAGAATATCCTGTGGCGTATCTAAGAGCTTAGTGAGGCGAAGGGCACAGTCAAGCAACGTGGGATCGGCGTTGCTCACAAATAAGCCTCGGACGGAGTTCTCTTTCTTCGCTGAACTAAAATTCATTTGAGCAGCCATTTCACAAAGTTGCATTGGGTCTAGGGTCAGCTTTAAGCCTAAATACGGTCGATCGCTTGTCGCCTCAACAATACATCCACCGATGGGGAGATCGACTGAGACAACAAGACATTGCCCGATCTCATAGGGATACGTTTCCTCTCCCAGCACTATGTTTTTCTTGCCTTGAACGAGAATGGCCAGACGCGGTTCATAATCCTGGTAAATGATGGCAGATGACGCATTCGATCGCGAAAAGCTCAATGATGCGATCGCAGTTGGATAGACAAGGTTGTTATTGGGTTCGGTGTGCCGCTCCACTAATGCCGCCAGCGCTTGGCACCGATCTGCAACTATCTCAGAATTGGGGATAACGAAAGTCATGGTAAAGCCTCGACTCATTCAATGCCCTACACGATTATAGAATGTCTTCAAGCAATCCATGCTGGAGAATTAGGCAAGGATCGAAGAGTTTTAGGCATTGGAAACTCTGAATCGAATTCGTAGGATGAAAGCATCTCAAGCAAGACCTTAAAGAGTCCGAACAACGATGCCGCATTTGTTTCCTAAAATCAAAAACTTCTTGGAGGAAATGGCAATTCGTCCAAACAAACTTTGAAAAGTTTTACGCCTTTGAACTCTTCAATAACAACTGAAGCAATAAGCAGGAGAACCTATTTATGCAAAATACTCCCCAACAAATGCAAGCAATGGCTGTGGACGAGTTCGGTCATGCTGACAAGCTGACTTTGCACACCTTACCCGTGCCTATAGTAGATGCAGGCGAAGTTTTGATTCGCATCGAGATTGCCGGAGTTGGCATCTGGGACGCAATGGAGCGTGAAGGCGATCTGGTGTATAACGAAGTCCATTTTCCGCGCGTGCTGGGCGGCGAATGTGCAGGCACGATTGTTGCTATTGGCGACGGCGTTGAGCGTTTTGCTGTTGGCGATCGCGTTTACGCCCAGAGCTTCATGAATGACAAGGGCGGTAGCTATGCCCAATACGTCGTCCTATCTGAAAAAACGATCGCGCCGATACCCGATGGTCTCGATATGCTGATGGCAGGCGGGCTACCCATTGCTGGTATCACAGCGCTAAACAATTTGCTGGCACTGGGGATAGGCAGCGAAACCAAATTAATGCTGTGGGGCGCGAGCGGCGGTGTCGGTCACGTCGCGCTGCAACTGGCTAAACGTATGGGGGCACATGTTTTCGCGATCGCATCGGGTGCGGACGGCGTAGAGCTGTCCAAGCAATTGGGTGCCGATGAAGCAGTGGACGGACACAGCGACGACATTGCCCAACGCGCCCGCGCTTTTGCCCCCGATGGTTTCGATGCGGCGCTGGTGCTGGTGGGCGGCGATACAGTTCAATCCACGCTGAGTTTGGTGCGCCAGGGTGGGATCGTCTCCTTTCCTAACGGCGTGATGCCCGAACCCAAAGCGCCCGACGGTGTGGAACTCAAGAAGGCAAATGGCTTTGCCGACCCAATGTTGTTAGACGAACTTAACCGATTGATCGGTATCGGTGAATTTCAAGTTCACATCGCGCAGACATTTGGGCTGTCAGAGGCGGCACAAGCGCAGGATGCGATGAAACAGCACTATCTGGGCAAAATCGTGTTGCGCGTGAGCGGCGAATAAGCGCTGATTGAATTTTCAGCTTTGACAACAACTTTACTCTCAACAAATTCTGACATCTTTGCAGGAAAAATACTTATGAATCTCACGGACAACACCATCCTCATCACTGGCGGCACAAGCGGCATCGGTCGTGGGCTTGCCGAGGCGTTCTATCAACGCGGTAATCAAGTCATCATTGCGGGTCGCCGTCAACATCTCCTCGACGAAATCACCGCCGCTCACTCCGGTATGCACGGGATTCAACTTGACGTTCAAGATCCGGCGGACATCGAAGCCTTTGCGTCCCGCGTTCGAGAGCAGTTCCCTAAACTCAATGTTCTAATCAACAATGCCGGAATTGCTAAGACGGAAGACCTCACCTCAGATCCGATCGATTTCTTTGCGATCCAGTCTATGATTCAGACTAATGTTGTCGGTGTACTTCACCTCACGGCGGCACTCCTCCCGACTCTCAAACAGCAACCGCATTCAACGATCGTCACCACCACCTCTGGCTTGGCTTTCGTTCCCATCAGTCCATATCCGACTTATTGCGCGAGCAAGGCTTTTCTGCACTCTTGGTTGCAGTCGCTCCGCGTTCAGCTTCAAGAAACCTCCGTGGAGGTTCTTGAACTTGCCCCACCCTATGTACAGACGGAACTTGGCGGGGCTAGTCAGGCGACCGATCCTGCCGCAATGCCACTGGCTGACTTTATTGCTGAAGTGATGCAGATTCTCAGCACTCCCAACCCGCCCCACGGCGAAATCCTTGTTAATCGTGTCAAAGCACTACGATTTGCTGAGAGGAACGGTGAGTATGAGCAAATATTCGCAAGCCGCAACGAACAATGACAAGCGTTAAGAATCTATCGATCGCCAGGAGAGGGCTTCGATCGCACGCAGCGACATCAATCAGAAATGGACTCTACAAAATTGCTTTCGTTAAATCACTAAAAAATTCTTGGAGAAAGTAGCAATATGTCTGAGCAAACGAACCTTGGTGGCAATTTTACGCTGCCGAACACTTCAATAACAGTGAAGCGCATAGGTTATGGTGCCATGCAACTCGCGGGCCCGAATGTAATGGGTGCGCCGCGAGATGTGGATGCAGCCGTTGCTGTTTTGCGCGAAGCGATCGCCCTTGGCATTAATCATATCGATACCAGTGACTTCTATGGGCCTCACATCACGAATCAGATTATCCGACAAGCACTGCATCCCTACCCGGAAGATTTAGCGATCGTCACCAAGGTCGGGGCGCGTCGTCCTGAAGATGGCTCGTGGGTTCCCGCGATGTCGCCGCAGGAACTAACCGAAGCGATTCACGACAACCTGCGTAATCTCGGACTCGATGCGATCGATGTTGTCAATCTCCGCTTGATGGGTGACGTTCATGGGCCATCGGAGGGTTCTCTTGCAGAGCCGCTAACGACCTTAGCCGAACTTAAGGAGCAGGGATTAATTCGTCACCTCGGTTTGAGCAATGTCACACCTACGCAGTTGGCAGAGGCGCAAACGATCGCAGAAATCGTCTGCGTGCAGAATCAGTACAACGTAGCACACCGGGAAGATGACGCTTTCATTGACGACCTCGCGAAGCAGGGAATTGCTTATGTGCCGTTCTTCCCGCTAGGCGGGTTCAATCCGTTGCAATCGTCAGCCCTCGATGCTGTCGCAGCATCACTTGCAGCCACACCGATGCAGGTCGCCTTGGCATGGCTGCTTCAGAGATCGCCGAACATCCTATTAATTCCCGGAACGTCATCCATTAGTCATCTGCACGAAAACATCAAAGCGGCAGACCTGCAACTTTCACCGCAAGCGATCGCACATCTCGACGCGATCGCTACAACTGCGGTTCGTTCTCAATAGACTAATTCTCAACTTTCGGCAACCAAATAATAAATGTAGTTCCCGGCGCATTTGGTGAAGTGAATTTAGAGTTGATTGCAGGGCTGAAAACCTCAATTTCGCCCTGCATTTGCTCTATTAGTTGTTTAGCGATCGCTAACCCCAAACCTGTACCGGGAATTTCTGTTTGCGCTTGTACACCGCGATAATGCCGTTCTCCAAGATGTTCTAAATCCTGGGGTGGAATACCGGGCCCGTTATCACTAATAACTATTCCCTGAAAATGAGCTTTTTTTTGCCCTGCCTGAATCAAAATTTTGCCACCAGTGGGAGTGTATTTCAAAGCATTATCAATAATATTAGTTAACACTTCTCGTAATGCTTTGACATTGGCACGTACTAGAGATGAATTCTCTTGAATTTCAGTTATTAGTTTTAGCTTTCGCTCTTGAGCGATCGCTTTGGCTGATATTAATAATGGTTCTAATATATCTGCTAGGGAGCAGTCAACTGCTTTATCTCCCGTTCCCGGCAATAATAGCGGCGGTTTAGCGGATTTTTGAATAGTTGCTTCTACAAATACTCCATCTTCCGGTAGATGTAGTGGTGCTAAATCTGCCTCTGTCAAGTCAATTACTTGTTCAAATTGTTGCAGTAATTCTTTAAGGCGATCGCTTTCTCGGACAATACTATTTGCCACATCCCGGTTAACATCTGCTGGTCGTAGTCGTTTCAATAACAGTTTGCCAAAAGTCCGTAACGCCGTTAATGGGTTACGAAACTGATGCAATAGATTATCCAGCAAATCTCGCTGTTTTTCTTGGAGAATTTGTTGCTCGCGCAACTGTTGCTCAAACCATGCTCGCCGCTGATCTAAAATACAAGCGATCGCTAATGTTTGGGCTATCCGTTGAATCTGACTTTGTTCGTGTTCATTCCATACCCGGTCTTTCCTACCTGTCACTAATAACCCCATCATCACACCCTCATAAATCAAAGGTAAAACAATTTGGTTGCCACTAAGTAGGTATTCCTCTTTGAGATCGGGTTGAGACGTATCTGGTATCTCAGACTCCCGTGACGAAGTTGGAGATTCTGAACCTGCTGTCAATAACCTTCCCTGTTGATTGGGTAATATAAACGCCTTTCCAAGTTGAAGTTGCTTGTATGCCGTCGCTTCAATAGTTTCCTCTCCTGGCGGCAATAATGCTGTTTCCGGGTAAATCACCACAGGAATCAGTTTGGCATCGCCAGAAGGAGTATCTACCAATTCTTGTGTTAAGTACACAATACTTAAAGTTGCTCCTAGCCCTTGGGTTAGTAGCGCTATTTGCTCTCGACATAGAGCAAGAAAATCAGAACTGGCAGACATTAACATTTTTTAGCTTTTGCTCAAGATTATAGATTTTGAGGCATGATGTAAGAGAGGATACTTAATTTTTACCTCACTCATTTCATCAAGCTTAACTAAAATCTTCAAAAGAGATGGTTTGTACTAAGGAATTATATTCTTAGGTGATTTTATTTTCTGGATGTTTCAAAGATATTAACTTTCTTATATTAAAAGGTTAAAAACTATTGATATTCTGAACTAGAACCTATATAATGACGACGGATTTTGTAGCTATCACTACAATCTATAGCTTGAAAGAGGAGGACAGTATATTGGCAAGGAGACGCAAAAGGAAGAGTCGTCGTCGTCAGGAAGGACGGCGTATTTTGGAACACGTGCCTCAATATAGCATCGAAAGTGGCGAAGAAAAGCCAGTAACAGCAGCGAGAAGATTCATTCAAGCTGAAGGGATTTTGCCACCAGCGTTGCTACTTGTAAAGCGAAATGAACACACTACAGATCGTTATTTCTGGGCAGAAAAGGGACTGTTTGGTGCTCAATACGTAGAGGAAAACCATTTCTTGTTTCCTAGTTTGAGGGTGTTGGAACCTTCACCAGGTCAAGAACCTCTTGCTTTAGCTAGTCGGTGAACCATAGATGGTCATCTTGGGCATTGAATGTGGCTCCTGACTACTATTAACTGGCAAAATTGCTAAGTTTATGCAAAATTTAATTTTTTTTTAGTTTGTAGCTGATTTGCCAGTAAATCTAATCCAGGTAGTTGGAAAGTGAACCTGTTTCAAACCACGCTCGATTGCATGGGTTGATACTACTTTGATGACGCAGAAGGGAATGGGTATAGAGCCAAGTGCCTCTAAAAAGAAGAGTGAAGTTGCGCTCTAATGCCGTAGATGGTTAAGTAAGCTCTGTCAACGAATTTAAGTTAATGAATTTAAATTTTTTCCCCACAACCAAAGTCGTGGGGAAAACTGGCAAAGCAGCAGTCTTGATTTTCTCCTGACTACTTTCCATTGCCTGCATAGTAGGTTAGGTCAGAAGTCTGCATATCATAGTTAAGAGATGGTCGCAAAAATCAATTATTTCCCAGGCTTGAGCTGTAGAGTCCTTTGCAACTCGCCCAGTTCATCTCGATGGGCAACTACAGCAATCTTACTTGAGGAGGTTTGTTCGCTCTGAGTTGTTTCTACTTTGAGCGATACCTTCTCAAGTCTTCCAGATTTTTTCCAATAAAATAGACCACTTAAAGGCGACAGCAGTACCATCGCCAGAACAAGGGTACTCAGGCTAGGAAAAAGCAGGGATGCGACCAAAGATAGACAAACAATCCCAATCGCTGCCAATAAAGTGAGAAATATGGCTAAAAACCAACTGGGACGAACATTACCTTCAAAAATTACCTGATTTTGTTCTCGGTCTACCGCTGCCACTCGGTAAGACCGCGATCGAAAATACTCTTTTAATTGAGACATTAAAACAGCTTCATCTTGCTCAGATACTAGGTGGGCTGTTTCTGTGCGGTCTTTAGTCGAGGCACGAATAAAGAAAAACAGCCCAACCGATAGCAACAAGGTCAGCAGGAAGGTAGATGGCAGAATAGCAGTATCCATAACTAATTGTTAGTGTTTGACTGGAGGAGACTTATTCATTATCAATGATTCGTTACTTTTTCCTTTCGTTGATGTAGTTAAGCCATTGAAAAGCTAAATCCTGAGCTTGAACTTGCCATTCGGGAGAAACTTGGTACATCCGCCTGGGGCGCCCCCGTCCTTCGAGTTTCTTCCAATATCCAGTGATTGCCTTTTGGTCTTCTAGAAATTTGATTGCACTATAAAGTACGGTATCTGAAAGCCGATAGACGGGATACTCAGTTTCTAATTGCTCAATCAACTCGGTTCCGTAGGATTCACCTTGTAATAAAACAGACAGTATGTAACAAACTGCTAGTTCCTGACAAAGGTAAGTTGGCGGAGGATTCTCAAAAAATTGATATATATCCTCAAGTTTCATGGTTTGTGAATGGCTAAAAAAATGCCTTAGGGTAAAGTCTACAATCCTTGTAGTCAGTATACAGTGCTACTACTACGCGAGTAATACATATAAAGCTACTTAGACTAGATATTCATTGCGTAAACATCAAACAATTACCCACGCCTGTGAAGTTGTGGGGCGAGTTTGCGAGTTTTAGGGGCACAAAACAATGTACCCCCACTCAAGCTCGATACGGTGTGGTGAGGAGCGAACAGACAGTGAGAGACTCAGTATCTTGGTGTTAACTGATGCCGAGCTGCTTAAGCAATAAAATGCCATCGAAGAAATTTTACAGGTAAAATGCTATTTTGTCTGTAAAGCTTAATAAACACTTTGTTTTACAGTGATTTTCCCAATGCAAATTCTAAAATCTTAAGCTGTGGGATATATCTGAGATCGAACTGCTACGTCGGTAGACATACTTAAGCAGTAACCATTTCTGATTTCCTCGATCGCAGAATTTCTTGTCTTATTTGACAAGTGTGATAGTAAATTTATCAAAGAAGGCGCTAAACTCCCTTCGTCCTCTCCTCTTCGCCTTCCTTTATCAAGCACCCAGCATATTAGCGATCGCTATGTCACAAACTCCCAATGCCCCATCATCTCCCTCAACTCTTAGGGCAATTGCCCAAACTTTTCGCCTTACAGGTTGGATTAGCTTCTGGATTCAGCTAGTACTAGGCGTTGTTTCTAGCATAATTGTGCTGCTGTTCGCCATCTTTAATCAAAGAACTGGCAGTCCTAGTAATAATCCTGGGACTGGCTTTGGCGTATTTTTAGCAATTTGTGGACTGGTTGTTTTGGGTGGGGGGATTTATTTAGCTTACCGTTATACGAGAATTGGCAAGCAATTGGAATCCTCCAATCCCAGTAACCGTCCTCGGAAAAGCGAGACTGTGCAAGTATTACGCTTAGGGGTGTGGGTGAATTTAGCAGGAACTCTAGTGACTCTTTTGGGGGCGCAGGCGATCGTTGGAACACTGGTAGCACGATCCATATCTCCACAAGCGATAACTACCCAATTTTTTGATCCTACCCGGATTATTAGCGGTCTAGATATGCTTGTAGTACAAGCAAACACCAATACTGTCTCAGCCCACTTTGCAGGACTGGTGGCGTCACTTTGGTTACTCAATCGCATTAACCGACCCTAGAAAAAAAAGTCAGAAGAAAAGGTAATAGTCAAAAATCAGCAATTCTTTTGACTTCTTTTCTCTTCTTTTTCAGAGGTTGTATGGCAATAATTCAAATATGTTGATTGTACTTTTCCGAAATTATTAAATTACAGTGTGAAGACTAATACCAGTTTCTGATGTTAGCACCCATCTAAAGAGTGATATTAGAACCGTTATCAGGGTGAATTAATTTTTATTGGAGGTCTGACACTAGGAAAAAACTAGAAATATGCAAGTTTGGTATACAAGTAGTTTTTAGCACATTGATGATTGGATTATGAAGTTCCCTAATCTTTATGGAACGCGATAATAGCCAAAATCAGGCAGTGTACAGGAGTGCTTTATCAGGCGTACTTACCTACTGGCTACCCTCACCTGCAAACACTTAGGAGTCTAGAAAATTAGAATAATACTAAATTTAAATGGTTGCTTTTCTGCTCACACAAAGCCAAAATCAGTATATGCTGATGTGTTGGCAGGTAGATAATAGGCTAAAAACTGAGAAAAATCTGTGCTGGATATCAAGCAAATACGGGAAAATCCGCAATTAGTTCAAGAACGATTGAATAGTCGTAGTGGTAAATACGACATCGAACCGATATTACTGTTAGATCGGCAACAAAGGGAACTTGAGGGGACGCGTAGTCAACTGCAAGCCCGGAGCAACGAAATTGGTAAAATTGTCGGCCAGAAGATTAAATCTGGGATCAATCCTCAAGACCCAGAAATTCAAGCTTTGCGGGATGAAGGTAACTCTGTCAAAGCCACATTGACTGAACTCGAACCCCAGGAAAAAAACCTCAAAGCTGAAATTGCTCAACTTGTGTTAGCACTTCCCAACTTGCCAAGCGACTCTACACCTCTTGGAAAGAATGAGCAAGATAATGTAGAAGTGCGGCGTTGGGGTGATGAGTACATTCCCCAAAATCCGAATATTCTCCCTCACTGGGAAATTGGCGAAAAGCTGGGTATTCTCAATGTTGAACGAGCTGTAAAAGTTGCCCAAAGTCGCTTTGTGACATTAATAGGCGCTGGTGCAGCATTGGAAAGGGCGTTAATTCAATTTATGCTGAGTCTCCATACTCAAGCTGGGTATGTGGAAGTCAGTCCGCCGCTGTTAGTTAATACAGAGTCTTTGACGGCGACCGGTCAGTTACCCAAGTTTGCGGAAGAAAGCTTTAAATGCGCTGATGATGACTTATGGCTGATTCCGACAGCTGAAGTTCCAGTTACAAATCTCTATCGGGGTGAAATTCTCGCTGCTGAAGATTTGCCTATTTACCACTGTGCCTTTACGCCCTGTTTTCGCCGCGAAGCTGGTAGTTATGGGCGCGATATGCGGGGGTTAATTCGCCTGCATCAATTTAACAAGGTGGAAATGGTGAAATTTGTCGAACCCAGTACGTCTTTTGATGAACTGGAGAAATTGGTAGGGAACGCAGAAGCAATTTTACAGGCGTTGCGATTGCCTTATCGAGTCGTAAATTTAAGTACTGGAGATTTGGGATTTGCCTCTACCAAAACTTATGATTTAGAGGTTTGGTTGCCCTCTTCTGGCAAATACCGTGAAATTTCTAGCTGTTCCAATACTATAGATTTCCAGGCGCGACGGGCTGATATTCGTTTCAAAGAGGCAGGAAAGAAAGGAACTCAGTTCGTACACACTCTGAATGGTTCGGGTTTGGCGGTAGGAAGGACGATGGCAGCAATTTTGGAGAATTATCAACAACCCGATGGAACAGTGAAAATACCTGAAGTGTTGCAACCTTACTTCGGACGTGAAGTTTTATAATTTGTCATTAGTCATTTGTCCTTTGTCCTTTGTTAAAAACTAATGACCAATGACCAATGACAAATGACCAATGACCAATGACCAATACCCAATACCCAATGCCCAATGCCCAATGCCCAATTAGAATGGAGATAACTATAGCTTAATATCTTCACAATTTACTCTATGTCAGTTTTAGCAGCGATCGCAGTCTTGGCTGTTTTGATCTTGGTACACGAGTTGGGGCATTTTGTTGCAGCACGTTCTCAAGGCATTCTCGTTAACCGTTTTTCTTTGGGTTTTGGCCCGGTTCTTTTGAAGTACCAAGGTTCGCAAACCGAATATGCTGTCCGCGCCTTTCCCTTGGGCGGCTTTGTGGGCTTTCCCGATGATGATCCCGATAGCGATGTTCCACCCAATGACCCGAATCTGCTGCGTAATCGTCCAGTTTTAGACCGAGCGATTGTCATCAGTGCCGGAGTAATCGCCAATTTAATATTTGCCTACTTGGTGTTGGCTTTGCAATTGGGTATCGTCGGCATTCCCAAGGAATTAACTTATCAAGCTGGTGTAGTTGTCCAGCCTGTTAATCAAGAATCTGTTGCCTACCAAGCAGGAATTCGGGAAGGAGATATTATTCTGGCTGTTAACGGTCGAGAACTTCCGGCTTCTGATAAATCAACTCCTTTGCTGACAAAAGAAATTCAAACTCATCCCAATCAGCAAATCGAACTGAAAATTCTGCGTGAAAACCAACAACAAACCCTGAAATTAACTCCGAAATTGGGAGCCGATGGCAAAGGCGTAGTTGGTGTGGCACTCAGTCCAAATGCTACAGCAATTTATCGTCGTCCTAATAGTCCTTTTGAAATTTTTGGTCTTGCTGCTAACAGATTTCAACAATTATTTGTTGGGACACTCAGTGGTTTTGGTCAGTTGATTACCAACTTTCAACAAACTGCTGGACAAGTTTCTGGGCCAGTTAATATTGTCAAAATCGGGGCAAAATTAGCTGATGATAATAGCGCAAACTTGTTGTCTTTTGCGGCAATTATCAGCATTAACTTGGCTATTATCAATATTTTGCCTTTACCAGCTCTGGATGGCGGACAACTCGCTTTTCTGCTAATTGAAGGTTTACGCGGTAAGCCTGTACCCGCCCGGATTCAAGAAAGTGTAATGCAAACCGGTTTGGTGTTACTCTTAGGCTTAGGAATTTTTCTGATCGTCAAAGAAACTACCCAATTAACTAGCCAATTGGAATGGGTACAAAAATTGTTCCAGTGAGCGTTACTACCCGCAAATCGTTATCTAAAAAGCAACGAGCGATAGAAATTTTAGCTCGGCTGAAGCGTCTTTATCCAGATGCTACTTGCTCTTTGAACTACTCAACGCCAGTACAACTGTTGGTGGCAACGATTCTCTCTGCTCAATGTACTGATGAGCGGGTGAATAAAGTAACACCAGCTTTATTTGCTCGGTTTCCTGATGCAGAGAGTTTAGCGATCGCTGACTTGGTAGAATTAGAAAGTTTGGTGCGTTCAACAGGGTTTTACCGCAATAAAGCCAAGAACATTCAAGCCGCCTGTCGGATGATTGTCACTGAGTTTAACTCTGTTGTCCCCAACCAAATGGAGCAATTATTAAAGCTTCCAGGTGTAGCGCGCAAGACAGCAAATGTAGTCCTAGCTCATGCCTATGGCATTAATGCTGGCGTGACAGTAGATACTCACGTTAAGCGCCTGTGCGAACGCTTGGGTTTAACTGAACATACAGACCCCGTTCGGATTGAACACGATTTAATGGGTTTATTGCCTCAGCCTGATTGGGAAAATTGGTCAATTCGGCTGATTTATCACGGTCGTGCTATTTGTAAAGCCCGCTCTCCCGTCTGCGTTGCTTGCGAGCTTGCCGATTTATGTCCGGCTGCAAATAAGCCAGTGGTTGTAGGATAAGCGACACAAGTAACCCCAGAATTGATGGAGAGACTGTAGAATGGAAAACGGTGTCTTCAAATAAGTTAGAGAATATATGGCAAAAAAGAGCATGATTGAGCGCGAGAAAAAGCGCACCAAGTTGATCGAAAAGTATGCTGACAAGCGGGAAGCTCTCTTAGAAGAGTTCAGAAGTGCAGCATCTCCTTTGGATAAACTAGAAATCCACCGGAAAATTCAACAGCTACCCCGGAACAGTGCGCCCACCCGCCACCGCAACCGTTGCTGGTTGACTGGTCGTTCTAGAGGAGTTTACCGCGATTTTGGGTTGTCTCGGAACGTACTGCGAGAATGGGCGCATGAAGGTCTTTTACCTGGAGTTGTTAAGTCTAGTTGGTAAAAAGTTATGAGTGATGAGTTATGAGTGATGAGTTATTAATTGAGACAAACCTAACTCCTAACTTCTAACTCCTAACTCCTAACTCTTATTGCCCACAACACTTATCAATTCCCAGACTTTCTAAGAGTAGATCGCTGACGGCGTTAGCGATCGCAAACTCTCCATAAAAGCTATTGGAAAAATCATAGGACTGCATCTCTGTGACAATGGCAATTACCAGAGAACCAAGGTCATTTTCTCCTTCCATCCGTTGACGCACAAAAATCTGTGCGGCTCGTTGGGCAATATTTTGGTTTACTGCTTCGGGGATAAATTCTGTATCGAGCCACCGTTGTAAGCGTTCTCGTAACCATTCACCTTCAAGTAGGGGGTTTTCGGGCGGTGGTAGGGTGATGGGTGGAATTGGTTGAGTCATTTTTTTTTAACGCAGAGGGACGCAAAGGGAAACGCAGAGGAACGCTGAGGTTGATTTTTTAGCATCAAATTGCGTTTCTAAGAGTATTTTTTTATATTTATTTATGCAATATGATATCGCGGCTATTGTTGAGGGTTATGCACAAGGCTATTTTCTCATGGCTGATGAGCGCGATCGCCTGAGTTGGTACGGAAGTCGCGATCGAACTTTTATTCCTTTGGATGAGCGGTTTCGTTATCCTAAGTCTTTACAGCGTGTTCTGAATCAAGAGCGGTTTACTGTGGCGATTAATCGGGACTTCCAAGCTGTGGTGGCTGGCTGTGCTAATAGAGAGACAACTTGGATTTCACCGGAATTGGAAAAGATTTACTGGCTACTTTACCAGAGTGGTTATGCTTATAGTTTTGAAACTTGGCAAGGTGACGAATTAGCTGGGGGAATTTTAGGGATTGTGATTGGTGGGGCTTTTATTGGCGAGTCGATGTTTTACCGCATTCCCGAAGGCTCAAAGGTGGCGATGGTTAAGTTGGTGGAAAGATTGCGTCAGAGAAAATTTGTGTTTTTTGATGGCCAAATGATGAATCCTCATTTAGAGAGGTTTGGCGCTTATCGGGTTGGAGATGAAGAATATCAAATGCTACTTCAGCAAGCCTTGCAATGTACTTGTAATTTAGTATAAATAATGACAAAATTCTTAATATTAAATAAGTAGTTCGATTGATGGTTTCCATTGTTATCAAACATGGATGGTTTCATCAGATTCTTGGGCAATGTGCCCAGCACGGTCGATTCAGCATTGAAATAATAGCTCCTGTATTCTTTTAAAAGAAAAGCTGGATGTGATTGTTACTGATGTAATAATGCTGGAAATAAAGATATTGCTATAAAAATATTTCAATCATTACAATAGCGATCGCGCCCATTTTGTTTGGCATTGTACAGTGCTTTATCTGCTGAAGCAATGAGTGTGTCTGGCCTGATGTTCCAAATAGGTATGCGAGAGGTAATTCCTAAACTAACGGTGATAATATTCTTGACATCAGACTGTACATGGGGAATAGCCAGAGCATGAATTGCTTGCTGAATACTTTGCCCTACTTTAATCGCTCCCGCTAAGTCAGTATTGGGCAAGAGTACCAAAAATTCTTCTCCACCGTAACGTGCCACTAAATCGGCAGGACGATGAATTGTCTGTTGCACTGTTTGCGCTATCCTCATTAGACAATCATCGCCTGCAAGATGACCATAGTAATCGTTGTAAAGTTTGAATTTATCAACGTCAAACATAATCAGTGACAGGGGTTGTTGTTCTCGTGCAAGGCGTTTCCATTCTGCTTTCAGTCGTGCATCAAAGCAACGACGGTTAGCCACTTGAGTCAAGCTATCTAAATTTGCCAGTTGTTCTAGTTTCTGATTGGCATCTTGGAGAGCTAATTCAATTTGTTTACGTCCAGTGATGTCGCGTATGGTAATAGCAAAACCATCATCTAGTTTGACTGCAACAAAGTGATACCAAGAAGAATTGCATAATGGATAGTAGAAATCTCGTTTTAAAGCTTCCCCCGTTTCGACAAGATTAACGAAGTGATTAAAGAGTTCTGGTTCTAGATAGGCTAAGAGTTTTTTTAATACTAATTTGCCAATCATCTCTTCACATTTGCTTCCGAAGGCTCTAGCAATGACAGGATTGATAACTAAGCAACGGAAATCTTCGATGTCCCCGGTTACAGGGTTGCGGACAGCTTGCATAGCGGCTATACCATCTAGCGAACTATTCAAAATACTGGCTAGTATTGCCCTAGACTGATACAGTATCTCTTCTGTTTCCCTACGCTTAATATTTTCTTTTTCTAGAAGCTGTTGCTGGCGTTGAATGGTTAATTGATTTTCCAGACGCGCTACAACTTCTTCCATCTGAAAGGGTTTAGTGATGTAGTCTATACCTCCTGACTCAAAGGCTGTCACTTTATCGAAAACATCATCTAAAGCACTAATAAAAATAACAGGAATGGTGCGTAGAACTTCATCGGCTTTTAAAGTTCTACACACTTGATAGCCATCCATTTCTGGCATCTTAATATCTAAAAGAATGATATCTGGTCGCTTTGCCTTTACTGTTTTTAGTGCCATCCGTCCACTTGTGACACTGCGAACAGTGTAGCCGAGATTGACCAGAGCATCACTTAATAAATGTAAATTTTTGGGATTGTCGTCTACTAAAAGAATATTACCTTTATTTTCTTTATCAGAATTAAGATTCATTGCTTCTCAGGGGTTCGGCTAAATCAACTAATTCCTCAAATTCAAATTGACAAGCAAGTTTTGTTAAAGATTGAATTAAAAAAGTTTCTGTTTTAGGAATATCTCTAATTAATTCTATGACACGATTAGTATTTGCTTCTAATGCAGCTTCATAGAATTGATTAATCCATTCTTGAGACATACAAATTAGATTTTGGGATGTTAAAGTATTTTTTTCTATATATTCCAAATTTGAATAATTATTTTCAGCAAATATGTATTTGACACCCAGATGTTTGGCTAGTGTGTCAAAAATTGTATGTTCTGCAAAAGGTTTGCGGAGAAAGTCATCACATCCGGCTGAAAGGACGATCGCTTTTTCTTCTTCTAAAACACTTGCCGTCAAAGCAATTATAGCTGTAGCATTACCCTTTGTAGTGGACTTGATATATTTTGTAGCTTCGTAACCGTCCATGACAGGCATTCGCATATCCATCCAAATCAGATGGGGTTCCCATTCATTCCAAATAGCGATCGCTTCTTTGCCATTACTAGCTTCTTTCGTCTCAAACCCTAATGGTTGTAAAAGTTTAATTAATAATTTGCGATTAATAGATTTATCATCTACTATTAATAGTTTATATATAGGTTGTCCTGGTGCAAGTTCTAATACTTTTGGATGTACTTCTAAAGTATTTTTATTGGTTGGTTGACCTAATTTTGCTTGAATATAAAATTTAAAATTTGTCCCGACTCCTAATTTACTTTCAACAGAAATATCTCCTCCCATTAACTGAATAAACTTGTGACTAATTGCTAAACCTAAACCCGTTCCTTCTTGAGATTCTTTTCCAGCTTGTGCTTGAGAAAAAGCATTAAAAAGTTTGGGTAATTCTGCGGCTGCAATCCCCACTCCTGTATCGCAGACTTGAAAATTAAGAGTGAAAATATCTGTAATTTCTTCACTAGTATTATTTACTATTAAACTAATTGTTCCTTTTTGAGTAAACTTAATGGCATTAGTAATCAAATTAATTAATACTTGCCGGAGTTTTACCTCATCTGTGTAAATATAGCATGGGAGATTTTCACTGCGTTGAAATATTAAATTTAAGCCTTGATTACTTGCCTGTAAATGTAGCATATCTTCTAAGTCATCTAGCAAGCGATACAGGTCAAAGTCTCTAGGATTAAGAGTCGTTTTCCCCGCTTCTATTTTTGATAAATCGAGAATATTATTGATGAGCGTTAGTAAATAATCACCACTGTGATAAATGATCCCGGCATTTTCATAATGCTCGGCAGGCAAGTTTTTAGCGCGTAACATTAACTGAGAAAAACCTAGAATAGCATTGAGAGGCGATCGCAACTCATGACTCATATTCGCAATAAATAAACTTTTAGCTTGATTTGCGACTTCGGCTTTGTCTTTAGCAATGGCTAACTCTGCTGTTCTCTCCTGTACCCGTTGTTCCAAAGTTTCCAAAGATGTTTGTAACTGAAGTGCCATGTTATTAAACGATTTTGCCAATTGACCTATTTCGTCTTTTGATTTATTTTTGGCACGGATATCTAAGTTACCTGCGGTAAATTGGAAAACTATATTGGTAAGGTGAATTATTGGCTTTGTTAGCAATTGTCCAATGACAAAAGCGATGATTGTCACTACTCCAGCGATAAATGCAAATAGAAAAATTGTGTTACGAATTTGCTTTTCTACAGGTGCTAAGGCTACGGCAAGGGGTCGGGCAAACAACACAGACCAAGGTTTATATTGCAAACGAGCGATCGCAATTAGATTAACCCGATCGCCTGTTGCTGATAAGGATGCAATTAAATACGACTGTTTATTATCCAATGCTTGTTTAAGTTCGGATTCATTAGTTGCCAATTCTTTGACAGAAGAATTAGGCAAACGACCTTCCTGTTGTAGTTTAGTTACAACATCATCAGGTAGAGGCACAATTGATTTAAAAAGCAGTTCCGGTGCAGTGCTATGTGCCAGATAAATATTATTGTCATCTAAAAGAATCGCAAAAGATTTTTCCCCAGCCCGTTCGGTTTGTCGAGTTACTAACTGCTGAACAACAGTCGCATTATATGAAACACGCAATACACCCAATATATCTCCCTTGGCATTGCGAACCGGACTACTAAAAAAGAGGGTAATAAGATCGGGAATTGTTGGCGATCGCTTCATGCTAGAAACAAAAGAGAAACCAGTTTGTAGCGGTTTTTTAAAATAATCTTGAACTGATTCATCTTTGCCAATATTCAGTGTACGTGTATCCAATACATTTTTCCCGTTTAAGTCGAGCAAAGCATAAGAGAGAATATTGAGCATATCTTTGCGACTGAGACGGATTAATGTTTCTGTCGCCAATTGCATTTCGGGGCTGCCGTATCGCTGTTTTGGAGTTAGGCTGAGGTAGCGTGCCAAACCTGGTAAAATCGCCTCTACACGCACGGCATTGAGATTTCCATCAATAAAGGCATCTATTCTGTTAGCGGTTTCGTTAGCCGCCGCAGATAGGGCTTGTCGGGCGTTGTCAGTTAGTGCTTTTTCAGTTGTCTGTTTGTTGACAAATGCCAATAACAGCAACGGAATCAAAGCAACAACGAGAAACGAAGCGATCAACTTTGTACGGATGCCGCCCAAAAAGGAGTGCTGCATAGCTTCAAACTAAGGGGGATTCAAGAAGGAAGAATTGAACAAACTTTTTAGCTCAGGAATACGCGTAATGTTTCCAGAGCGAATAAAAAAATCTGCATATATCTTGGCAGTTTTGTCAATGGACTTAGGGTTACTAGATTGAAAATATTTTTGATTTTCACCTAAATCAGTTAGGTTTATTCCCTCTAGAGAGAGAGTATTTATCGGAATTTTTAACGCTTTGCTGACGATCGCTTTTCCTTCCTCAACATTTGCTTTCCAGTAGGTCGAAGCTTGCAGCCATCCCTGCACAAATGCACGAATGTCTTCGGGGCGATCGCGGATTGTCTCACCACGAAAGATAATCAAATCTAAAATCAAGCCAGGGGTTTGTTTGCTAGTAAATAGGATATTTCCCCCTAATTTTATTGTTTCAGAAAGATAGGGTTGCCAAGTGTGTCCGGCTTGAATAGTATTATTTTTCAGGCGTTGAGGAATTTCTGAAGCCTCTAATTGAACTAAGTTCACATCATCACTGGTTAAATTGGCAGTTTTCAACATTTCAGTCACGAAAACTTCGCTAAAACCGCCTAGATTTGCACCTAGCTTTTTACCTTTCAAGTCAGCTAGAGTTTTAATTTTTGATTGGGCGACTACCACATCTGCTCCTATTGATTCATCTATAACGATCGCGCCTTGTATATCTGGATTTGTGGCACTCAAGATCATAAAATTTCCCAAGGACGACGTAATCCCATCATACTTACCCGCATTAAAGTTTGCTTGTTCCAATTGGGCGTATTGTGTATGAATTAGTTCCACATCTACCCCTTGGGCTTTGAAGAATCCTTTTTTTTGAGCAATGATGCCTGGAAGCTCTCCAACAAAAGATCCAAATATCACTTTCAATGGAGGGCGTTTTACTTCAGTTGGTACTGAAGTATTACAAGCAAGTAGTAAACAGGCAGTAATCAGGAAAATACTAATGGATCTGAGTAGTTTAAGCATAGAACTTTTGATGTTTTTTAATTATTGTTAATCAAAGATTCTGCTAAATAAACTAATTGTTCAAATTTAAATTGCCGTGCAAATTTCGTCAGTGATTATATTAAACGAGTTTTGGTTGTTGGAATTGCTTCAAGATTTAGAAATTCTGACCGCAAGGGCAGCTTGAGAATTTCATTCACAGGTATTGAGCCGCCTTAACAAGGGATTATTCTTCAAATCAAGAAAAAAGGCTGTAATTGCAAAGAGAGCGATCGCTCTTTTCTACTGTTATATTAGTCTTTAAATAATCCCGTACCCAATCACAACTGTATTTCAGTAGGTTGAGATGGAGAATTTGTTCTAAATCCCACAGAATCACAAGTTGGTCATCTCCGCCAGAGGCAAGGGTTTTACCATCAGGGCTAAAGGCAACACTGCTCACATTAGAAGTATGTCCATTCAGGGTGACGAGTAAAGTACCATCAATTTTCCAGACTTTGATCGTATTGTCAAAACTTGCGGCTGCTAGCATTTGACCATCTGGACTGAATGCTACCCTGGTTAAGCCAATACTTTTACCATCAAAGCTCCTCACCAGAGTCCCATCACGTTTCCAAAGTCGCAGACTACCATCCCCACCTGTAGAGGCAATCAATTGACTATTCGGGCTAATGGCAACCCCAAAAACTTCACTATTATGCCCTTCTAAGGTGCGATCGGGTTTTTCTAACAGGCGTTCGCTATTTTCTGAAATCCACAGTTTGATAGTGCCATCAGCACTAGCAGAGGCGATAAACTGCCCATCTGGACTATAAACAATGTCCCAAATTCGCCCTGTATGCGCCTGAATAATTTGCTGGAGTTGAAACTCTCCATTGGAGCCGCGTTGCCAGAGTCTTAGCTTATAATCAAAACCCACAGTCACTAATCGGTTGCCATCAGGACTGTAGCTAACACCCAAAAGACCGATACCTGGCCCTTCCAGAATGGTTCGCTGATTGCTGTCTAGTTGCCACAGTCTCACGACACCTTTAGAACCAACGATCGCTAAAGTTCGACCATCGGGGCTAAAGTCAAGACTAAGCATTCGAGAATCTTTTTCAACAATGGTTTTGGCGAGAGAACCATCGCGTCTCCAGAGTTTGACTTCTTTGCCAGCAACGGAAGCTAGCCGTTGCCCATCAGGGCTAAATGCCACCCGCCAGACCATTTCTTGATGGCCATTGAGTAACTTTATTAAGGGTGAGTTGACTCTCCAGAGTTTGATGGTGTTGTCGTGACTGGCAGAGGCAAGAGTTTCTCCATCAGGACTGAAGGCGATGGTTTGAATATTTGAGGTATGCCCCTGCAAAGTTCTTAATAAAGTACCATCTATCCGCCAGAGTTTAACGGTTTTATCAGAACCGCCGGAAGCAATAGTCTGCCCATCAGGGCTAAAGGCTACACCAAATATTTCAGCAGTATGCCCTTTAAAAGTTCTCAAGAGAGTGCCTTCTCGATTCCACAGTCGCACCATCTTATCTGCACCGCCAGACACTAAAGTTTGTCCATCAGGGCTAAAAGCAACACTCCAAATAGTTGCGCTTCCGGCTGTGAATGTTTTCAGCAACGTTCCATCCAATCGCCAAAGCTGATTCTTGCCACCTACCATAGAAGAAGCAATGGTTTGACCATCGGGGCTGAAGGCAATTCCCCACACACCACGCTGATGTTTAAGAGTTCTGATTAAAGTGCCATTTAGTTGCCAAAGCTTGACGCTAAAATCGCCACTGGCAGAAGCGATCGTTTGTCCATCTGGGCTAAAGGCAACTCGCCACACCGCAGATTTATGTCCTTTAAAAACGGTCAACAATTTACCATCGATCGTCCAAAGACGGATAGTGCCATCAATGCCGGCAGCGACTATCCGGCGGCTATCCGGGCTGAAGCGGACGCTTTGTATGGTTGCAGTATGTGGTAGCGTTCTCACCAGTGTTCCATCCCGCTTCCATAGCTTGACTGTGCGATCAATGCTAGATGAGACAATCCACTGACCATCAGAGCTAAAATCAACGCCTAAGACAATCCCTTGATGCCCCGACAAGTGATTGAATTCATCAGCACTGTAGACAGCTTGTTCTAATACTTTGCGAGTTTGGAGATCCAGAGCATTGGCATCTGCCAAATTTTGCAGATCGAGCCGTTGAAATTCCTGTCTGGCTCGGATTGCTTGTACCAGTGCATCTAAGCGTTGATTGGAATTAAAACTACCATTGGAAGCAGCTGCGATCGCCCGTACCTCACTCAGTGATGCTTGTTGATCGGCGTAGAGTGTTGTGAACCCCAAGACAATAACTGCTATTAGGGCTAAACTTACTCCTAATAGGAGTCGTCGCTGAAGCCGAGCGCTCTTTTGTTCGCTTGCCAATCGCGCTTCAGTTTCTTTGAGCCGTTCTACTTCCATTTTTTGCTGGACTTCCCGACGTTCCAATTCTTGGCTAGCTGCTAAAAATCGATAGTCCAAATCACTGAGACTTTTACGCTGAGTCCAGTCCAAAACCTCTTGTAAAGCATTACCCCGCAGCAGGCGTGACTCATCTTGAAAGCTCGATGCTACCCAAGCATTGAATGGCTGTGAATAAGGGCGCAGATTGTCTAACTGATTTAACACCCATTCAGTATTGAAAATATGCCGATAGATGGGATTTTTAATTCTGAGATAGCCGTTGTACTTCTCGACCAATCCTGATAGTAAAAGCTCCGTCTGTTCTCGGCTATCATCAGTAGCCACGGGAGATAAAAGAGGACGCAAAGACTGGGAACGCCAAGAGTTGCTAGTATCTTCATTATTTGCGTCCTCCCATCCCCATTTACCCTCGTTCTGTATTTCCTCGGCTTGCAATACCTGCTGATAAAGACTCAGCAACCGTCCAGTTTGTTGTTGGTTGAAAAGTAAGCGATCGCGAATCGTGCGCAGGTGTTCGGGTTCATCTTGTGATTCCCAGTGTTGGATAATCTGCGATCGCACCAATTCTTCTACCCAATAGGCCTCAGTTTTTGGGGGTAGGAAAATTTTCCGCTCTGATGTCTTTAAAGCAGTTTGGAGAATTAATTGACAGAGTTTTTGAGTGAGAAACGGTTGTCCACCTGTCCAATAGATCACCTCTTGCAGCAAAACTTCTGGTCGCTCAATTGCTCCTTTTAACCCATTTAGCAATGGGCTAGCTTCATGCAATCGAAAGCCGTATAACTCAATAGCTGTTCCAATGTTAAAAGGTGTCCGACGTTTGTCAGCAATTAAATCAGATGGGCTGGCGACTCCAAACAATGCAAATCCCAGGCGTTGAAACCTCGGATCGTGTGCCTGCTGATTGTAGCAATGACGAATCCAGGCAAAAAAGTCATTGACCGGAAAATTCAAACTCAGCAAACTATCAATTTCATCAATTAAAATGAAAATGCCTTTAGCTTCGCCGCCTCCTTCACAATCGCTCTTAACATTTGGCAGCAATACTTCCTCAACAAACTGGTGTAGTTTTTGTACAGGAGAAAGACCTGTTTGCATATTCCACCATTGCTTAAAGTTGACGTGTTCCGCCAGATTTAACCCGTAGAATATGCTGACAATGATTCCTTTATACCATTGTGCTGATGTGGTATCCTCGCTACCCAATTGCGTCACGTCTAAGTAAACACATTTATAGCCTTCTGACTTGAGACGACGACTTATTCGCTGTAGTAGGGATGATTTACCCATTTGGCGAGAGTTGAAGACGTAGCAAAAATCGCCACCTTTTAAACTGGTATAAAGTTTTTCGTCTGCTTGACGCACAACATAAGTGGGATCGTCACTGTGGAGGCTACCGCCAACTTGGTATCTCATGTGCAAAGTGTAATTAGAAAAGGGGGAGATAAAGAAGGAGTCAAAATTCAGAATTCAGGATTTAGAATACTATATCCATGCCACACTATCCCGTTCGTGAAGTGTCTTGTAGAGTAAGACGGTGAGGAATGGGTATGCAGATGCGATGCTACGGCGGTAACAGAGCGCAGCCGTACCACTTGCTTACGGCACGCTGTTCGCGTTTGTGGAAGCAAGCTACGCAAAGCGGACGCACCAGAAGTTCGGGCTACACCTATGCAGATGGAGAAACAGCGGCGTAATGGTTTGCCTTTTGCAAAGACTATGATTTACTGATTTTAAATTGGATGTTAACCGAATAGCACTAAGATAAATCCAAATTCTTGTGTTGCCTCGTTCCCAGCCTGAAGACTGGGAACGAGGTTATGTTGACCAAAGTCAGTGGGTTGATTAAATCCGCCAAATTTCTGAAAGCAATTTCGTCTTTGTCTAACCATCGCTAACCTCGACCGGAAAACATGGCAGATTACTTGAATAAGTACCAAAAGTCTGATAGGAAAACCATACTAATGAGAATTTGGACTACTACTGCTGTGCTAGCTGCTTTTTGGCTAATATCTGGAGTCATCGGTTCTAAGCCAATCAACGCTACTTCTGTTTTGGTAGAAAATGCCATATCATCTCCAGCGCCAACGAATGTAAAACAGATTACAGTCAGTAACACCGAGTTTGGTCTGAAAAGAGTTGACTCCAAAGGAAACGTTACCATTTTCCAGACAACAAGAGTGCCACTTCAGGAAGGAAACAGCTACGGGTGGCGGATTAAACTCAAAAACTACCAAGGTGAAGTGAAATGGCGTGAAGTCTTGTATTTACCAAAACCTCCAGAAACTTGGGGTACAGATAATGGTGAAGATTTCTCAATATCAGCAGACGGCAAGACATCTGTAACACGACGCACACAGTCGGCTCCCGAAGGTGTAATTGAGAACTTTTGGACAATCGCCCCTGGCGATCCAGTTGGTAAGCATAGAATAGAAGTCTATATTGATAATCGTTTGATCGGTACTTTCCAGTTTGAAGTTATTCCAGTTAAGTAGATGTCAAGGGTATTGGGCATGGGGCATTGGGCATGGGGCGTTAGGAGTGGTGAGTAATGAGTTAGGAGTTAGGAATTAGGAGTTAGGAGTTAGGAGTTAGGAGTTATTCTCCCCCTGCTCCCCTGCTCCCCTGCTCCCCTGCTCCCCATCCTACCCTGAAGCTGAGGAGTATCTTAGAGATAGAAGTTTGATTCTTGTTAGGTGGCGATCGTGAATACAGAGGAATTTCTGCGATTGATCGAAAAGCAGCGCCCATGTCCTCAGACACTACCAAAAGGGCTGCAAGCAATGTGGTATGACAACAAAGGTGATTGGAACAAAGCTCATGAAATAGTTACAGATGCCAGCGATGCTGACAGTGCCTGGATTCATGCTTACCTGCACCGCAAAGAAGGCGATTTGAACAATGCCCATTTCTGGTATCAACGCAGTGGTCAACCAGTATTTTCAGGAGAACTAAGCCAGGAATGGGAACAAATAACTTCTGTATTGCTAAAGAAGGTGAACGCGACGCATGAATGCTGAAGAATTAAAAAGGCGTTTTGCCGCAGGAGAAAGATATTTTCCAGCCGTCAACTTGAGTCGGGATAAGCTGATTGGAGCCGATTTGCCAGGAATTAATTTATGGGGATCTGACTTGAGTGGAGCTAACTTAGCTAAAGCTAAACTCTGGGGAGCAGATTTGAGTAGAACTAATTTAGCCAAAGCGAATTTGACCAGAGCTAATTTGAGCGGTGCCAATCTGAATGAAGCAAATCTTCGGGGAGCAAAACTCAACTATGCCAAGTTGTATGGAGCTAATCTGACTGGCGCTTACTATGATGAAAGTACGCGGTTTTCTAGAGGTTTTGACCCTATCAGTAGAAATATGCGGAAGGTGTGAAGGGGATTGGGGGCAGAGGGGCAGGGGAGAAATCAATTCAAAATTCAAAATTCAAAATTCACGCATTCAAACATTGTAGAACTTCTGCCTCCTGCCTCCTCTTTCCCAATGCCCAATGCCCAATGCCCAATGCCCCATGCCCAATGCCCAATCTCCTTTAAATAACTGATACATGTTGATGTGAACCATCCATAGACGATATCAACATTTGTTCAAAGACTTTGGAAAGAGCAGTTTGAAAACGCTGACGATGCTTGATTTTGAAAAAAGGTCGAACTATTTCTGCGTAGGCGTAGTCTGCCGTAGTCATCGCACTGTTGACTTCTCTATTATCAATAACTCGAATTGCCCGCAGAGTTCCTAGCTGGATTTCTTTTTTTACCATCAACTCAGAAATTCCAGTTGCGCCTACTCCATTTTCAATTGCGGCTTTTGCCATCTCACCACTGGTAAACACTAAAATTACATTCAGTTCGCTGAGGTTGATCCCCCAATTTTGCAACGCTTCTTCAAACCTTTGTTGGGTTCCAGATTCTGGCACCCGCATCACCCAAGGAGTTTGAGTTAGTTGGCTTAAATCAATTTCTCCCCACTCAAACCAAGGGTGTTTTTGACCAACCACAATTTGTAAGCGATCGCTTCCCACTATTTCGTACTCTAGAGTATTCTGAAGCGCTGGCTTCACATCTCCTTCCACTAAACCTAAATCAAACTGTCCCATCGCTGTACCGACACAAATCGTTTCTGCATTGGCAAGGGTACAGTCAATCTGGATACCAGGATATTGGCTCTTAAACTCACTAATCTTACTTGGTAGCCAGTAGTTACCAATTGTCAGACTCGACCCTAATTTCAATTCACCCCGTTGCAGATTGTTCAATTCTCGCAACCCCCTTTCTGTCAAGGAAACTTGATCGAGAATTTTCTGCGCTTCCACTTGTAGTAATTTACCCGCTTCAGCAATTTCGATATGGCGACCAATCCGATGGAATAGTTTCACTCCGTATTCTTGCTCTAAGTTGTGGATCGCTGCACTGACAGCAGGTTGTGTAATATAAAGCTCCTCTGCTGCGCGAGTGAAGTGTAAGTTCTGCGCCACAGCCAGAAATATTTTTAGCTGCTCAAGCGTCATTCCTGCCATTGGTCGTATCCCTAAGACTTAATGTCAAAATTTTAATCACTTTCATTTATCATTTTGACAAATAAAAGCATTTGATTCTATCGATTAGTTTGACTAAAGTATAAATCAAAGCTTTTTACTTAGTCATTTGTCATTGGTCATTGGTCATTTGTCATTTGTCCTTTGTAAGTGACCAATGCCCCATGCCTAATTACCAAGCACAAACATAAGGACATCCATAAATGAACGATTTAGTAACTGCAATTACCACAGGGATTACCGCATTCACTGCCACCAATATTGATGATATTGTCATTCTGACGTTGTTTTTTTCACAAATAAGTAAAACGTTTCGTAGTCGTCACATTTTTGCTGGTCAGTATCTCGGTTTTGCAGCATTGATCGTTGCTAGCCTTCCCGGTTTCTTGGGTGGACTAATCATACCGCAGGACTGGATTAGACTACTTGGGTTAATGCCAATAATCATTGGTGTGAGCAGTTTACTAAAACGCGAAGAGGATTCATCTGAGGAAGCTGAAGAAGAAACCGAGCCGTCTTGTCCCTCTATAGTTAAGAGTTTTGTTTCTCCACAAACTTGCAATGTTGCCGCGATCGCCTTTGCTAATGGCAGTGATAATATCAGCGTCTATGTGCCCTTATTTGCCAACTCAGAATTAGATAGTCTGCTGGTGATTATAAGTGTATTCTTTACCCTAGTGGGTGTATGGTGTTATACCGCTTACAAGTTAACCTACTTGCCTGCGATCGCCAACTTTTTAACTGAAAATGGCAATACTTTTGTCCCTTGTATCTTGATTGGTTTGGGCGTATTTATTGTCACGGAAAATGTTACTTGGACTCTTTTATCTGTAGTTTCTAGTTATATATTCTCATTAATTTTAGGTTTCAATACTCAGCCGTCAACTGAAGAACAAGAAAAATTAAGTGTCTAATAAAGAGGTGCATCATCAATTTTCTGAGCCAAACGAATTCTCAACGGCAAAATATCTTACCCATCAACAGGAATCAAAACATGAAAATCTGGAAATCTCTGCTAATTGTCTTAATGATTGTCGCTAATCTAGCCTTTGCTCAACCTTCTTTTGCTGATAGACCAAAATTTAGCAAAAACCCTGATTACATCGAAGTCACTAAAGCTCTTAAGCAACTCTCTCAGACAAAAGATGCCCAAACTCAAGTTGAAGGTCTGACACCAGAAGAAATTCAAAAAAGAACCGAGGAATTAACACTGCAAAAATATGCTTTAGAGACGGGAATCAATTGGGGCCAATGCAACAACCAAACAGGTAATACCATAGCGGTATACGGTAAAAGACCAAATGATGATGAAGATGAAGATGCCGTATACGAGAATGGTCTATATTTTCTAGCTGATGGTCAGTCCACTAAAAATAACTGGGATTGTGATGGCATCTATCTACCGAATGATGTCCAGGTAGAAAATTTCACTTCTAGTCCTAATGGGCAAGGTGAAGAATTGACAGGAGCGGCGGCTCTGAAGATCCTTGATGGAACTCAGCTGGTAATTAAGAGGAATCCAGCTACTGCTGCGATTGAATTGAATGTCCCGACTGTAAAAGTTGTTAACAGCAAAAAGGCTAACTGGTTTATCCCAGATATATCGCAGGATCTAATAAATACACGAGTTCCTAATGCGCCTAGCAATCAGTCTTGAAATAGAACTGTATAGTCTATTTTTGAATGATTGTTCTGAATTTAAATAGGGTGACAGCCAAAATCAGAGAAGAACAGGACAAACACTGGTAAAACATCTCTTTGATCTTGGCTCTTTTTTTTTGAATTTATCTATCCTCAATTTTAGGCTTGTTTTATTTTGATATCTGCATTAAAATAAATTTTGGAAAAATGTACAATCACAACAGGCATATTTCAGTAGCGCAACTATTGTGCTGGGTGCAAGTCATCTGGAAAGAAATTTTCTACTACCTTCGCATTTTTTTGATAAGAGCCGCTTTGGGGATAAAGGTATTATTGATGCAGTTAAAATTGAAACCTACAGAAGAAGAAAAAGATAAAAAAAAGCCAGGACGACTGAATCCGTCTAGAATCCGAGATCACTTGGCAAATGAGCGTACCTATCTCGCTTGGATGCGGACAGGAATCGCTCTTTTAGGTTTTGGTGTCGTCATCGTGCGTTTGCGTGCCTTCCATGTACCTTTAGTACCCCGTCCTGGCAACGGCTGGAAGTTAGGTTTAGTCTTCTCGCTGGTGGGTTTAATCACGGTGTGGCTGTCAACAGTACACTATTTTGCTGTCCGTCGTGATATCGAAGAAGATACTTACGAACCAACAGACCGTTGGGTGTTGCTGTTCAGTCTAGCTGTGATGATTCTTGGAACTGGGGTAATCTATTTTGTTTTTACAACTTCTTTAGATCCAATGAGTCCAGTTATCCCTGAATAATACAGCAGAATTCAGAATTCAGAATTTAGAATTCAGGAGGAAAACACGCTTTATAGCTTGGTAACAGACGCGAGCTTGTGTACCTCACCAATTTGAAATCTGCTGTAAGATTTTTAAAATCGGATTTTATACAACTCGAATAATTCTCCTGATTTGTGCGTTACGACTTTAGCACCAGCAGTCTTAATCGTTTTTTCCCACTTAGTCAAAGGCTCTAAAAACACCTCAGCCCCTAAATAGGTTTCCAGAACTGCCCAATCTTCTGCTAGAGGCTGTTCTGGATTGAGAACGTCAAATACAAAATGTCCACCTGGTTTTAACACCCGTTTCACTTCTGCTAGTACAGCATCCCAATATTCGAGGGGAAAATAGCAGCTAAATCCGGTGGCGATCGCTAAATCAAATTGCTCTGATGGATAATTTAACTGATGAGCTGCTCCCGACTCAACACCTTTGAACAGCTTAGAATTCAACTGTGGCCCGCGAGAATTCAGGGTATCGCGTGCCACATTACTGATTTCTTGCCCATGAAAAAACGCTTGCCAATCCCGCCAAGGATAGATTAAAAAGCTGATCCCACAGCCAATATCTATACAGTGTTGATTTTTTTGAGGTTTAGCAATTTCCCAGAAAGGGGAAGCAATTCTTCCTGAGAAACTCCCAGCAATCCACTCGCTAAATATCGGCATTGCTTGTACTTCTGCTGGGAGTTCAAAGGTTTCACGTTGATATTCTCGGTTAAAACGATAGGCTATTTGGGCTAATCTTTCGTCCCAGTTGGTTGATTTGGGTGAACTAAAGAGATTTTGAAACTGAGAATCGGACTTTTTAGACATTTAGGTTTTTGCTACTCTTTCTTAGGATTGTAGTCAAATTTGCCAAGCGATCGCCTGCGGCAGTTGGGTGCGCCATCGTACCCTCATCCAATCTTCTGCTAGAGTTTGTCCGAAGTCATAGATACTAACGATCAATGACTTCGGACAAATGACCAATGACAAATGACCAATGACAAATGACTAATGACTACTATTCAACTTTTTCATACCAGATACCTACTTTCTCAAAAGCACCATAAGCAAGCTTCAGAAAATTCACTATTCGCTGTTTTCCAATTATCCCAAATTCTTTATATTCTCTAGCCTCTGCAAAAGTCAGGCGATTTTGGTCAATTATGTTTCTTTCTCTGTATGCTAACTTCGGAAAATCTATAACTTTTATCTGATATTTATTTACTAGGTTCTGATAGTTGGAGTCTGACTCTAGATGCTCCCAATCATCACACAGCCCTAAATTCCTCACCAGAATATGAGGAATTTTCTCACCGTAAGTATTCACTGACTGAGCAAACAGATTGATGCTGTCGTATCCTCCTGTCGATACAAACCATTTGCAAAACAGAACTCCCTGCGAACTTCCTAATTCAAGTAATTGATTAGATTCAATCCACCCTTGTACTGCTCTATGCGATTGTGCGGCTAAATTCACAATTACTGGCTTCTCTATTGCCCACTCAAATATTCTATCTGCCTTATTTGCCTGTCGTTCATTCTCACTAAACACTGCATATTTACATATCTCCTTATATACCCCTGCGACATCTGGATTCGATCTATCTGTCTCCACTGGTACAAATGGGATTCTTTTATCTAGACAATACTGAATCATTGTCCTGGCAAAGAGAGACTTTCCTACCCCGCCTTTTTCACCATCTACAAAATGAATCGTCGGCATTACAGCCACCTCTAATAGTTATTAAAGTCTGATATATCTTTCCCAAACGAAGAATTTTTTGGCCATTGCCCCTCAAACTTGTCGGTTAACGGGAAAAGGGGAATGGGAAAGGGGAAAGAAAAAACCTTTAACCTTTTCCCTTTAACCTTTTCCCAAAACCAAATTCCAGTTTAAAATCCAAAACCCGAGCAGTGTTGCATTGCCCCCAAGTATTTTGGTGGTTTTATGAGAAAGTATAACCGTGATTTGGATATAGTTTTCCAACAGTCTCATTTTACACAGGGTAAGTCCGTCTGCGCAGACTAAAACAAAACAAGGGGCTTAAGCTCCTTGTTATAAGTTAATTGAGAACTAAAAACCGAAAATTTAGGTTTTTAGACATTCTTTTCGACAAGAATTAGGAATTTTTAGAAGAAACTGCCTTGGGATGTTGTTTAAAATATGCCTGAAGTTACTTGCAGATCAACACTATGGCAGAAATTCAGTTGGCAATTGAAGGTGAAGATGCGATCGCAGCAACAGAGGCGCTTTTGGCAATTCCTGGTATATCTGGTAACTATGCAGTGAGTTCAGATGCACCCGAAAGAGAAGGAGTAACAGCAACAGTTGCTACCATCGTTGGTATTGTTGGGGGTGCGATCGCCATTGCTGAACAAATCCGTAAGTGGTATCAAGAGTATAAAGCCAAGCAGTCTGGTAAAAGAATTGAAAAGGTGTTGATTGTCGGGCGCAATGGTAGGCGACTTCTTTTAGAGGATGCAACCCTGGAAGAGATTCGCCAAATTTTAGAATCGTAGAGACAGAATTGGGGGTGGTAGACTTGGGGTAAATACTGAAGTCTCAAGATTGAGAACGTGCAAACCCTCCACCTCGACCTCAAGCCAGTTGATGAGAATTACGTAGAGCTACGTTACTTTATTGATAATCCAAACCAGTATGAAAAGCGCTCGCTTCCTCTATCAGAAATCACCGATTTGATTCAGTTGGCAGAGCGAGATTATTACGTTTCGTTTTTCCCAGAGGATTATACGGTAACTGGACGGCGGTTGTATAACTGGTTAGATGGGAGCGATCGCTGGCTGCAACCCTTACTAGATAAGCATCGGCGGGAGGGGATTGTTTTGGCGATCGCGGCTGCTGAAAAACTTGCCCATCTGCCTTGGGAAGTGCTGCACGATGGTGTTAGCTTTTTGGTTGAGCGAGTCCCGGCGATTGTTCCTGTGCGCTGGGTGTCAGATAGTACGGTAAAAAAATTGACCATTGACGGGGAACCTGAAAACCGGGCGCTGCAAGTTTTGTTTATGGCGACTTCGCCCTTGAATGTCGAGCCTGTGCTGGATTTTGAGGGAGAGGAAGCACGGATTTTGGAGGCGACAAAGCGGCAACCTTTAGCGCTGACGGTGGAAGAAAGCGGCTGTTTGTCGGAGTTGGGTTATTTAGTCGATGGTTACGACAGAGATTATTTTGATGTTTTACACCTGACGGGTCATGCTACTTTACAAGATGGGCAACCCCGCTTTATTACAGAAACGGAAATCGGTGAAGCTTTCTATGCGAGTGCTTTTGATATCGCCCAAGAATTACAATTTCGACTGCCTAAACTGATCTTCCTCTCTGGTTGTCGCACTGGACAAGCTGGCAATTCGGGATCTGTGCCGTCAATGGCTGAAGAATTGCTGAAATCGGGAGCAAAAGCGGTTTTGGGTTGGGGTCAAAAGGTTTTAGATCCTGATGCTACAGCCGCAGCTGCCGCGTTATATCAGGAATTGTCAGCCGGAAAACAAATCACCGAGGCTGTTGCTTATACATACCAAGCATTAATTAAGAACAAAGCGCGGGATTGGCATTTGTTGCGGCTTTATGCAGCAGGTAATTTACCAAGTTCATTAGTTACACCTTTGCGGACTCGTGGACGGAAACCAGCACCACCGCTTTCTGTTTCTACCCAGTTTTTAGATGCTGCGGGTAAGGTGAAAGTCCCGACACGGGAGAGTTTTGTTGGTCGTCGCCGTCAATTGCAAAGTTGTTTACGGGTGCTGAGTCAACCAAACGATGAAGTTGGGGTGTTGATTCATGGGATGGGCGGTTTGGGTAAAAGTAGTTTAGCAGCTAGGCTGTGCGACAGACTGCCGAATTTTGAGCGTGTTGTCTGGGTGGGGCCAATCGATGAAGCTAGTTTGGTGAGTCGCTTGGCGGAAAAGTTGGATGACAACGAACAACGCAAAAGCCTACAAAATTACGATGAAGAATTGAGATTTCGGCTGCGGCGAGTTTTCCAGCAGTTGCATGATGCTGCGAAGCCGTTTTTGTTGGTGCTAGATGACTTTGAAGTGAATTTAGAATTGACCTCACCCCCAACCCCTCTCCGAAGCGGAGAGGGGAGTCAAGTTCCCCCATTCCCTGGTAGGGAAGGGGGGTTAGGTCGTCTGCAACCGGAAGCAGCAGAGGTGTTGAAAGCTTTAGTTTGGGCAATTAAAGAAAATTTCACATCCCACCGCATCATTATTACTTGCCGTTACGATTTTGAATTTACTCAGTTGCAGTATTTCCACAAGCAACCGTTGGATGCACTGCAAGGCGCAGATTTGCAAAAAAAGTTTAATCGCCTCACTGCCTTTAGTGCTAAATCTCAGGTGGATGAGGCGTTAAAATCCCAGGCGCAGAAGTTAGCAGATGGTAATCCCCGCTTACTGGAATGGTTGGATAAGATTCTGCAAAATACAACTGTTGATGTGGCAGCAATTTTAAATCGGTTAGCAGCAGATCCGGTGGAGTTGCGAGAGCAAGTTTTGGCAGAGGCGCTGCTGCAACAGATGGATTCAACCATGCGGGAGATGTTGTCACGGGGTTTGGTGTTTGAGTTGCCAGTACCAAGGGAAGCTTTAGCTGTAATTTGTAACACCATTCCCAATTTGGAAGATTTTATTAGTCGGGAAAATTATATTAGTCGGGCAGTAGCGTTGGGGCTGTTGGAAGTAAGCCATGATGAAGCGTTACGAGTGCCGCGCATTTTGCCAGTGCAGTTACCGGAAGATAGGGAAGCTTTGTATAAGCAAGCGGCTAATCTGCTGTATTACCTTTGGTGGGAAGAGGCGAAAACCGAAATCGAGGAACAACGCTTAGAAATTCATCGGTTGGCGTTGTTGGGTAAGGAAGAAAAAAAAGCCGCAGAAATAGCAAGCAGTTTAGCAAATCACTGGTGGAATCAAAGTCGATTCAGGGAAGCGGTGCAGCTGTGTAAATCAACCTTAGAAATTACTGAAGACTATCGCGTTCTCAAGGAGATGGCTTATTGTGAAAGCCAAGTTGGTGCAGTTGACAAGGCACTAGAGCATTATCAACAAGCATTAAACCTTTGTCCCCTAGAAGACAAAGGAGAAAAAGCAGCAATTAATCACGGTTTGGGGCTACTCAAAGCCAATAGCGGAGAAATAGAAGAAGCGATCGCCCTTTATCAACAATCCCTGGCTATCACAGAACAAATCGGCAATGTCCAAGGCAAGGCGGCGACGTTGCACAGCTTGGGATCTCTCAAAGCCAATAGCG
>NZ_JAVRBQ020000031.1:0-15728 GCF_034531215.2 Nostoc sp. ChiSLP03a | reverse complement strand
TTGAAACAATTTTCTCCTTTGAATGCATCTGGAGTTGATGTTTTAATTAAAATAGCTCTTGAATTAATTAATCCTGAACATCTCACAAATTGGTTTACAAATTGCTGCTACTGTACCTCATAAACTCCGAATATGCTGTATATAGCTTGGTATTAAATTACTAGATAATCTCCTCTACAGAAAATACTACTCTAAAGCCACAAACCCTCAGTCCACCGTCTGACTCATTCCAGCTACGGCTAGCACTGCGACACAGTTCTGGACTGAAACTCCAAGAACCACCGCGTAGCACTCGACGATTTATATCGCCGCCAATTTCCCAAGCTGTTCCATCTACGGGTGCGTCGTTATAATTGTTATGCCACGAATCGGCACACCATTCCCAAACTAGCCCGTGCATATCGTACAATCCAAAGGCGTTGGCGACTTCAAAACTACCGACGTTTGTTGTTTCTTTACGGAATTTGCTTTTTGGTTCTATAGTGCAGCTGACTAACTCAGAGGTAATGGTTTCGCCAAAGTGGAAGGACGTTGTAGTTCCAGCCCGACAAGCATATTCCCATTCAGCTTCACTCGGTAAACGATAGTCGCGTCCAGTTTTTTCTGATAGCCTGAGACAGAATTCTACAGCCTCATACCAAGATACATTTTCTACTGGTCTATCTAGACCTTTAAATTTCGATGGATGAGGATTTAAAGCTTGTTTGACTTTGGGTAAAGCTGCTACTACTCTCCATTGTGCTTGAGTTACAGGAAATTTCCCCATAAAAAATGGTTCAACGGTAACTTGATGTCGCGGACGTTCGTCAGCATCTCCTTCAAATTCTGGTGAACCCATCATGTAAGTACCACCAGGAATTGATACCATTTCTAATGTGACAGATTTACCTAATTCTTCGGCAAAGAAGTTTGCATTACAGTTCATGCGGTTTACTTCTCTACCACCTGTGTCTACTGTCACTACATCAAATTCAAAGGTTTCTAATGAAGGTAATGGGACGATTACTTTTTGTGGTAGCGGCGATAATATAGGTTGAGGCATCGAAGCAATTTTCAAGGCAACAGGTTCAATGTTCGATGTGGCAAACTTGACATCGTTGATGACTTCAACTGCTGTTTGATACCTTTCACTTGGTAGATGTTTGAGTAATTTATCTAAAATTTTTCCGAGTTCGTCGCTGATAGTAATACCTTTTTTCTGTAAATGTTTGCGCCACAACCATTTAGCATTCATGGCATCATAAATAGGGTCATTAATCTGTCCAGAAGCATCTTGCAAGGGCAAACATTGAGTTAAAAGACGCACACAAGTTACACCCAAAGCATACAAATCACTGCCGTGACAAGCAAATCCAGCCATTTGTTCTGTTGGGGCATAACCAAGGGTATAAATTACCGTAGCTTGTCTTCCGATACTGGTTTGTGTTACCTGTTTAGCACCACCAAAGTCAATTAAGACAGGTTTTTCGTCACTTGCACGGCGGATAATATTTTCTGGTTTGATATCGCGATGAATGACGTTATGGGTATGAATGAATTCTAGAACTGGCAATAAATCAGCTAAAAGTTCCCAAATTTGTTGTTCGCCATAAATTTGCTGTTGAACTTCTTGTAAGAGAGTTTTTCCTTGAATAAATTCTTGTACAAGATACAAGCTAGTACCTTGTTCAAAATAAGCTAGTAATCTGGGAATTTGGGTATGATTTTCTCCCAATTCATACAACCGAAAAGCCTCTTCTTTGAAAAATTCTGCGGCTTTAGTGCGTTGTCCTGTTCCCTGAAACTGTGGGAAAAATTGCTTGATGACGCAAGGGGCGTTTAATCTGTCTACATCTTCTGTAGAATATGTTCTACTAAATCCACCTTCACCTAAAAGTCTTAATACGCGGTAACGGTTTCTGAGAAGTTTGCCAAAGTTGTTTTGTCCGCAACTCACGCAAAATCTATTGCTATCAGAGTTGAATGGATTTGAGCAATTGGGATTTTGGCAGATTTGCATAATGAGGGGGAAATAGCATCTTCTCCAAAGTTAGCCCCAATATTATCTAATTGAAAACAGTTATGTAGAGAAGCGAACACGGAAGTTTATTCATGTGTTTAAAACTATGTTTACACGAGGGCATAAGGATGAATAGAATTCAAAATTCAAAATTCAAAAGAGTTACGTTAGAGGATGTTTGAAAAGTTTGTAGTAGTGTATCAAATATTTGTTTACCCCACTCTAACCCTCCCCTTAGAAAGGAGGGAAATAGATTTCTTTTTTTCACCCTTTCTAAGGCTACGGTGTATACACAAGTCTCAAGTAGTTGATAAATCTCGGTTTCTCTCTCATTCCCATGCAGAGCATAGGAATGCTCCTCGTTGAGGCTCTGCCTATAATCTTGGCATTGAGTCAGAGACTCAATGAATGCATTCCCAGTCTCCGACTGGGAACGAGGAAAGTCTTCAAGCTAGGTTTTTGTGTATACACGGTAGCCTTTATAAGGGGGAAATAAGGGGGGTAAAAGTGTGATTAAAATCACAATAAACCACTTTGAAAACAACCTGTTAGGAGATTTAAAATTCCGAATTACATTGAGATTTGTGTGTTATGGTAAGCATAACTCACCGGATATTTTAATATAGCTGTTGTTCGCTATCTAAAAAAGTTCATAAAGAACCAAATTACCTCTAATTTTTATTGGCAATAGTGAGTCTTATTTGAAAGTTTTATTCTCTCCAAAAGCGCGAATTAATTCAGCTACAAGGGCAACGATCGCAGATACTAAAATTAACATTACACTGAGAGCATTAATATCAGGTTTAACTCCGGTTCTAATGCGGCTAAAAATTTCCATTGGCAAGGTGTTAGAACCGCTACCAGCAGTAAAACTAGCAATCAGAAAGTCATCTAAGCTAAGAACAAAAGCCAACAGACAACCAGCGATAATCCCAGGCATTAATTGAGGTAACAATACTTTGATGAAAGCTTGGGTTGGTGTCGCACCTAAATCTAGTGCTGCTTCTTCTAAGTGGGGGTCTAAATTAGTCAGTCGGGAAGCAACCACAAGTCCAACGTAGGCTAGACAAAACACTACATGGGCTGCAACTATTGTCCACAAACTCAAAGGTACTGCAAAGGCTGCTAGACATACTAAAGTAGCCACTGCGATCGCAATATCGGGAATAATCAATGGTAGGTAAGCAATACCCAGATACAATTTCTTACCAGGAAATTCGTAACGCGCCAACCCAACCGCCATCAAGGTTCCCAGCACTGCGGAAATTGCTACGGCACAACCCGCAACTATCATACTGTTTTGCAAAGCCGATAAAATGCGATCGTCACTGAACAACTTGCGATACCAATCGAGAGTGAATCCTTGCCAAGTTGCACTGTAAGGCGACTTATTGAAGCTATAAAAGCCAAGTACCAGTATGGGCAGGTACATGAACACAAATATCAGCAGTGAGAAAACCGCTTGCCATGAGACACGCGGTTTTTTGAGAAATGGAGAGATATTCACGTTTATATATGATTTTTCTTGATAGCAATCGGTTGTATCATATTTTATGTAAAAAGTCAATTTTCACTGACTAGCGATCGCCACTTTCTTTTCCATCACTGTGAATATACAAGTAGTTCTTGTCAAGATTGCAATATTCCTGGCAAACATTGCAATATTTCTCATCAACATTAGAATATTCCTGGCAAACATTGCAATATTCCTGGCAAACATTGCAATATCTCTCATCAACATTAGAATATTCCTTATCAATACTGCAATATTTCTCATCAACATTAAAATATTTCGGTATAAGTAAGTCGGTGCAATAAAACCAAACTGTGTCAAGAAAAGTAAATAAAGCTCAAACTCTCTCCCCCTGCCCCCTGCCCACTATTCTTAACTAGACTTCTTTCTTCCTTGTCCCCCTTGTCCCTCTGCTATTGAATAGACTTCTTGGCATTTGTCGGTAAAAGGGTAAGGAGGAAGGTGGGGCCCCCTCTGGGGATAAGGGGCAGGGGGAAAGAAACAATAAAAACATGAGTCCCTTTAACATGAACCCCTTTTCCCGCCTATGAGCAAAAATTACTTTTGCAAGAGGTCTAATATTTTTTTACTTGGAAGTCCCCTATTTCCCACGCGGACACACTGACTGCACTTCTTGGGGAAGTTGCCGACACATCTGCTGTAATCCTTGAGGATTAATTTGCCACCAAGCAAATAATCCCAGACTTGTACCCCCTACAAGCAACGCTAACACTCCCCCCAGCATTACCAAAGGTTTACTCCACTTCGGTTTTGTAATTAAAGTTGGTGGAATTTCTGGGTTGAGAGGTGGTTCTTCTGAAAGATCCAAATCTAGATCCGAATTTAGATCCAAATCTAGCAAAGCTTGGGAACTTTCTGTAAAAGAAGTTGGTTCTTCTAATTCCTCTAGTTCTTCTAATTCTTCTAATTTCTCTAGTTCTTCTTCCTGTATTTCTGTTTCTATAATCTCTTCTGGCAACGCCGGAGTCACGGGTACTAAGTATTCTGGAGAGACACGGCAATAGGTCATAACAACCGATGTATTATCATGCCCATTTTTTTCGTTTGCTAAGTTAATCCAGTTGCAGACAGCATCTTCAACTGTCATTTGCCCTGTTAACACGGGTATTGCATAATCCTGCCAAGATTGTTCTACCCAGTTGCGATCGCTTAAACCATCAGAACACAGTAGCAAAATGCCATCTTCTTCCAGAATAAATCGCTGAACATTGAGACGCAAAGATTCTGAATTTCTTGTCCCCAATGCTTGAGTTAAAGCACTCGCATCTGGTCTAAAAAGTGCCTTTCGATACAAACTTTTAGCAAGGCGTACTTCTCGCGTTGCCACATCATCATCTATAGTTAGTAGCTGGCAATAATTGCGAGTAATCCAATAGGCCCGGCTATCGCCAACATTAGCCAAGTAAAGCTCATGGGTATTATTTGATTGCCACCCAGTACTTGTCTGGATTCGTTGTGGAACTTGCAACGCCATCACAATAGTTGTAGCCATGCGTTCTTTGCCCTGGCGTTTTTGTTCGTTATTGCGGGCACAAATTACATTATTTACCACCCGTAAGCTTGCTTCTAATTGTTCCTGCAACAACTCAGGTGAAAAAAGTGCAGTTTGTTCTGTCACCTCAGTTAGTAAAGCGCGAATTTGCAACTTTACAGACTGCACAGCCAATTGACTTGCAACCTCACCGCCTTCGTGCCCACCAATGCCATCGCAGACAATCGACAAGTTGCGCAATAAAGGTTCATCTAAATCACTCAAACTATTGGGATAGCAAGCATCTTCATTTTGCGCCATCATTGGGCCAATATCTGTAGAACCTGCCACCTTTAAGGCTAATGGCAATTCTGCCGCAGCTGCTAGTAGTAAATTATTGAGTTGAATCCTAATTTCCTCTAACTCAATCTCAGTTTCACACATCTCCTGCACAATGTCCTGTAACGCTTTAGCTACTGATGCCTTCGCAGAAACTACCCAAAACTGCCAACATTCCCCCAGATTTTGTAAACTCAACTTTTCATCATTTGGTGTTTGGTAGAGTTCCAAAAGTCGCACACACCAACCTTCGACTCTCAAGTTGTCTATTACTAGTAAACTGCGGCTAAGTCCCAATTCTGCTAGAGGTGTCCAAAGTTGGAGAATTTGCCACAGCCAATAAACTTGTCGTACTGCCGTGGCTTCCTCCCAAGCCTCAACAATAGTTGGATAGAGATTTCCTGTCTTATCTATCGGCGCATTTTCCAATAAGAGGATATCAGTTGTATCTTCTTCAAGATTACTAGCAAACCCATAAGCCTGGGGCAGGTGCAACCGCTGTTGATATAACTGTAAATAAGGAATTACTTCGGCTGGCAATTCTTCAGGTACATCTGGCGGCAGTCCCGGTTGAGTATCCAGCCAAATCTGTTGTTTAATTACCTCATACCTGTCTGCTACCTTTGTGCCTGGTGGGATGTAAGCAGCCAATGAGCCAGTCGCCCAAAGATAACGGTGAACTAAAAGAGTTTGGCAACTGGCACAAACGTTATCTCCCATAGGATTAATGGGGCTATTACAGCGTGGATTTATACAAAAAATTATCAATTGAGTAGAAATCATAAATATAGGAGTCAGGAGTCAGGAGTCAGGAGTCAGAATTCTTATTTATACATAAACTTCGATTAACTTTAGCTGGCAATGGATTGAAGGCTAGAATAAACTGGACTTGTGTACCGTTAGCTACACCTTGTTACTGAAATTAATCAAAATTACAAAATTATTGGTAGAAATACCCAGTTTTGTTTTCTGTAAATAACTTATATCTGGCTGTATCTAATCTTAGAAATGCATTTACGTCAATGTAGAGTTTAGGATGGCGCTATGCCAAGTTTTACCTTAATCTGGCTTCTGGCAGGAGCAGTTCTATGTTTAATGGAACTGTTCTTACCGTCGGCGTTTGTCGCCTTGATGATGGGAATTAGCGCTTTTGTGGTGGCGCTGCTGTCTGGAGTGGGTATGGGAAGTGTATGGTTGCAAATTGTAGTTTGGCTGTTGCTTTCCATAGCCCTAATCGTGCTTTCTCGTCGGTTTTTGCAACCAAGACAACGCAAATCAAAAATTCGGGATGCAGTCATAGCTGAAACCTTAACAGAAATTCTGCCTGGAAAAACAGGGCGGGTACGGTATGAGGGAAATTCTTGGCAAGCAAGATGTGACGATGACAAATTTACCATACCACCCCATCAAAGAGTTTATGTGGTTAGGAGGGAAGGTACTACTTTGATTGTTGTACCGGAAAATCTGTTGAATTCTTGAGTATTTGTCATTTGTCATTTGTCACAATTCAATAGTTCTTTTTACTCTAATTTCTCTGCTCACTCATCTCCTCCACTTTGCACTCCCTTTATTAAAAATTAGGAGATTTACAATGGAACAGTTTTTTTTACTAGTATTTTTAGCTCTTGGTGGTTCTGCTGTAGCAGGTTCGGTGAAAGTCGTCAATCAGGGCAATGAAGCTTTGGTGGAAAGATTGGGTAGCTATAACAAAAAACTAGAACCAGGACTAAACTTTGTCGTTCCTTTTGTAGATAGAGTTGTCTACCGAGAAACTATCAAAGAAAAAGTCTTAGATATTCCTCCTCAACAGTGCATTACCCGTGACAACGTTGGTATTGAGGTAGATGCAGTGTTTTATTGGCGCATTGTGGATATGGAAAAAGCCTGGTACAAGGTAGAAAATCTCCAAGCGGCAATGATAAATATGGTGCTGACTCAAATTCGCGCCGAAATGGGACAACTGGAGTTGGATCAAACTTTTACTGCTCGTTCCCACATCAGTGAGCTTCTATTACGAGATTTGGATGTTGCTACCGATCCTTGGGGTGTGAAAGTGACACGGGTAGAACTGCGAGATATTATTCCGTCTCAAGCAGTACGAGAATCGATGGAATTGCAAATGTCAGCAGAACGACGCAAACGGGCAGCAATTTTAACTTCTGAAGGCGATCGCGAAGCTGCTGTCAATAGCGCCAGAGGTAAAGCTGACGCGCAAATCTTGGATGCAGAAGCTCGTCAAAAATCGGTAATTTTGCAAGCGGAAGCCGAACAAAAGGCGATCGTTTTGAAGGCTCAAGCAGAACGTCAGCAACAAGTTTTGAAAGCCCAAGCGATCGCAGAGTCATCAGAAATTATTGCCCAAAAGCTCCACAATAACCCCAATGCCAATAAAGCAGTAGAAGTTCTGTTTGCCTTGGGCTATCTCGATATGGGCGCGACAATTGGTAAAAGCGATAGCAGCAAGGTGATTTTTATAGATCCGCGTTCCATTCCTGCTGCTTTAGAGGGCATACGTTCTGTTGTTTCAGATGGTCAGGTTAACTCTAACGAATTATTTTCTAAACAAATCCCAGGATTAGAAAATAATCGCTCTAGTTAAGAATGGGAAATGGGAAGCAGGGGAAGAAAATAACTCCTGCTTTCTGCCTTCTGACAAATGACAAATGACAAATGATAATTAACCCAGAACAAATAATCAACGCTATTATTGCGATCGCAAATCCTTTAATAAAGGAAAAAATTCAGCGCAATCAGATTGTAATTAAATTATTTCAGCAGTTTAACCTCTTATGTAGTAAATTTTAAAACCCCGTTAAAATATAGTTAATCTTAGATAGTTTCCAATGACAGCCCAAGAGTTAGAAACACAGTTACTATCCTTAACACCAGCCCAAAAAGTTGAAGCAATTCGCATCTTAACCCAAGGTATTAATACGAACAATCATGGAATTACCAAAACCCCTGGTGTAATGGGTGCTGATGCTTGTATTGCCGGAACACGCATTCCTGTTTGGTTGTTAGTAACTTATCGACGACAAGGTGCTAAAGATGCTGATATTCTAGATCAATATCCTCAACTTAGCGCAGCTGATTTGGTAACAGCATGGCTTTATGCTGAAGCATTTTCTCACGAAATTGATATTGCTATTCACGAACAAGAAGAAGCTGATGCAATTTTAGATGCTTCTTAAAATATCCTATTGATGTATGGCAAGATTGTTAGCAGATGAGCAATTTCCGCGTAAATCGGTAGAATTATTACGTACTTTTGGACATGATGTTATCACTATACAAGAAGCAGGCAAAGCTGGAATTTCTGATGATATGGTGTTAGAGTTTGCGATATTAGAAAATCGGGCTGTATTAACTCTTAATCGTCGTGATTTTTTTAAATTACATAAGATGAAACCCGAACATCCTGGAATAATTGCCTGCAAAGATGATTTAGATTGGAATCGATTAGCAACAAATATTGATGCAGTGATTTCTACGGAATCAACATAAACAGGAAAAGTGATTCGTGTTAATCGATTTTCTTCTACAACGCGATAAACTTTATGCGATCGCCTAATATTTCATCTGACCTATTTGATAAAATTACAATGACTAGTGAGAGGAATACGATGTCTATGACGGGCTACGTCTAAGCACTAAATTGTCGCATTCTTCCAGTGATAAAATAATCAAGCTTTGATAAGTTGTAAATTATGACCTTATCTATTGAGTCAACTACAGCATTAAATATAGAAGAATTCTTAAAACTACCAGAAACAAAACCAGCAAGCGAGTATTTTAACGGAAAAATATACCAAAAGCCTATGCCGCAAGGAGAACACAGTACTTTACAAAGCAGTTTAATCACAGCTATTAATGAGATTGCTAAACCGCAAAAAATTGCTTACGCCTTTCCTGAATTACGCTGTACATTTAAAGGTCGTTCTATAGTACCAGATATTGCTGTGTTTGAATGGCAAAGAATTCCATTGCTTCCTAATGGAAAAATTACAAATAAATTTGAGATTCCCCCAGATTGGATAATCGAAATTCTCTCACCGGAACAATCGCCTAACCGAGTTATCAACAAAATTACATTTTCTATTCAAAATGGAACAAAACTAGGTTGGCTACTCGATTCTGCTGATGAGTCCATCATGATTTTTGAACCTAATAAATTACCAGAATTAAAAGAACAGCAAGATATCTTACCAGTTTTGAGTGTTTTGGAAAACTGGCAATTAACAGTTGCAGATGTATTTAGTTGGTTGAGTTTTATTTGAATAAAGCATTTATTACAGCAGAATTCAGGAGTCAGAATGGGCTAAACGCCCCGCTACCGCTAACAGAAATCAGAAGTAAAACACGCTTTATTCGTCTCATAAAATTGGTATAACTATTGACTAATTCCAGTACTTTGATTCACCTGGCATTGACTGCACAACCCAAAAAACTCTAGGGTGTGGTAAAAAACTTTAAACTTATGGCTTGATTCTAACTGGTTTTCTAAGTCATGAACTGGGCATTGATTAATCGCAATTGAGACACCACATTGCAAGCAGGTAAGGTGGTGTTTATCTTGTTGTGCTAGGCTATAGAGGGCTTCACCGTTAGCCAAATTCCGCACTTGTACCATACCTTCTAGTTTTAAGGCTTCTAGAGAACGGTAAACTGTTGCTAAACCCATACTCTGATTTGTATTACGTAGTTCTACGTAAATATCTTGGGCGGAAATGCCTTTTTTGATATTTTTCAGGAGGTTGAAAATACGCTCTTGACTGCGGGTGCGTATGGCTCTCATAGACAATTATTTAAGTATGCCACTGTAGTTTGAAGCTGTTAGATGAGCTAATCGATCGATTAACTTTAACCGCTTCGTAATCTTATTTTCACTCAGTTGGAACAGAAAGTTATAGTATAGCGATCGCAGCATTCAGCAAAAGCCCGTGCAAACCAAGTATCTAGCCAAAATTTTCGTGACCCTTCGTCCTTCAGTTTTAGACCCCGCTGGTGTGGCAGTACAATCCGGTCTTAAGCAACTGGGATACGATAACGTTGACCAGGTGCGGATTGGCAAGTACATTGAACTCACCATCACCTCAACTGAAGAGAAGAAAGCCCGTCAAGACCTTGATACCATTTGTGACCAAATGCTATCAAATCCGGTAATTGAAAATTACCGCTTTGAATTAATTGAGGTCGAAACTCAAACTGGGGTATTTTAGGGATTGGGTATAGGGCATTAGCCAAACAGGGCATTGGTAAGAGACTTGGGGACAAGGAGAATTGAGGACAAGGGGAAGAGAAAGACTTGTTGCAAGTTCTAACTTTTGTCACCTTGTCACCTTGTCCCCCTTGTCTCCCCTGCCTCCCCTGCCTCCCCTGCCTCCCCTGCCTCCCCTGCCTCCCCTGCCCCCCCACTCCCATAGGTGTCAACTTAACGCCAAACCCCTTGTCCGCCGGGAATTGAAATTCCCGTCTCATCGCTAAAGTCATCTGAAGATGACTAAATATCGCCAAAAATCTCCAGTCTACTTCAGTAGAGTTAAGCTAAAAGCCGGAAAATTGATTTCCGGGCGGGAATGTAAGCCAACAGATAAGTTATTTCCAACTGAAGTTGACACCTATGCCCCACTTCCTTTTCTTAGAAAGTTAATTTTTCTTTATAACCAGGGAAAGAGGTACAGAAAGCTACTGTGTGGAAACTTAGATATTAGAGGTGAAAGTAATTTCTCACTTTTCCAAAGTACCGAAGATTCCATGCAAAGCAATTTAGTTATATTTCCTAAGACTGAGGCTGCAAAAAATAGCACGCAAACTAAAGAAAGGACAATTACCAAATACGACCGTGCCCAAGAGCAATTTATAGAACTGCTAGCGATGGAGGATTTGGATCGTCAGCTGGCTGCAAAACCTTCAATAGCCAGTGAGTTTGAACAGGCGCTCTCTATGGCAATTGCGGCTGCTTATGGAAACGATCGCTCTGATGAGCAGGCTCACCATTTTCTCCAACGGATACTTTATCGAATTAATCGGCTAAAACTGTTTTGGTACGACGATTTGCGGCATTATAACAATGAGCGATCGCTATATTTGCAGTCTTGTCGTAACCAAATTGAAGCTGCTTGGCAACAGTGGGAACTAGCACAAATCGATGTGGCTGCACTACAAGAACTCGATGTCAAACAAGCTTTAATTGAGCGTGCATCTGCTGATTTAAATCCGCCTTTATCGGAGAATAGCCGCTACATTCGTGAAGAAATGACAGAAGCTGGTTATCGTCATTTGCTAGCGATCGGTTCCTTTGATGGTTTGGTGGAAGGTAGCCGTCTTTGCTACGTATTGGGTGGTGCTGCTAATGAAGTGCAGTGTACGCTGGTGCGAGTACTACTAGAAGAGTACGGCAATGGTCGTTTAGCCCGCAAGCACTCGACTTTTTTTGCTCAAATGCTGGCTGAGTTTGGAATGAACACTGAACCAGAAGGATACTTCGATTTAGTGCCTTGGGAAGTCTTAGCTTGCGATAATCATAACTTTTTGACTACCGATCGCAAACGCTATTTCCTACGTTACAGTGGCGCGTTGACATATTTTGAAGTGGCTGGCCCTGCGACTTATAAAAACTATCTAGCGGCGGCGCAACGCTTGGAACTATCAGAGGCAGCGATGGGTTATTGGGAACTACACATCAAGGAAGATGAACGCCACGGTCGTTGGATGTTAGATGATGTAGCTTTGCCTTTGGCAGAACGATATCCCAATGATGCCTGGGAACTGCTGCTTGGCTATGACCAGGAGAAACAAATGGGCGATCGCGCTGCTCGTGCTGTTGTGCGATCGATACGCGAAGCAGAATAAGCCGCCTTATTTGTATGAGCAATCTAAAAAATCAAAAATAGCAAGTTATTATTAGCCTTTTAATTTGACATCCTTAAATCATTTTATTGCTAATTCACTTGCGCTCAGATTTCTTTAGCAATCCTTTGCTAAAGGAAAACTTTTTATTACCTGAATACAAAGTAAAAAACAACCACCTATTACATTGATTATACCTTACACCTGGAAATTAAATCAAATGAAAGATATCTTTTTTTGCCCAGAAGAATCTAATTTCTACTCAAATTGTTTAGAAAGCTTTGTGATCAGAAATTGTAAAAATTCCGAATCTATTGTGGAGTTTGGTTCAGGAGATGGTAGTCCTGTAATTAATTCTTTATTAAGAAACAACTTTGATGGTGTCATTCAGGGATTTGAATTAAATACTTCTGCATGGAAAGTTGCAAATTCAACCATTGATGAATACAATCTCACTAATAAATACATTATCCACAACTCATCTTTGTTTAATTCTTCTCAACCTGATGCCGAGTATCTTGTAGCCAATCCACCCTATCTCCCAGCACCAGATAATGATATTTATATGCCACTATTATTTGGGGGCATAGATGGAGCTACAGTTACCAATGAGCTTTTATCGTTAGGTTATGAAAATGTGTTAGTTTTAATATCTAGCTTTTCTAATCCAATCAATACATTGAACATAGCCAAACAAAATGGTTATTATGTTCAAAACTTCATGGTTTTACCTTTAAAGTTCGGTTACTATAGCTCTGACCCCAAGGTAAAGAAGCACATCGAAAAACTCCAAAAAAATCAGATGGCATTTTATTCTGGCGATTATTATTTTTTAGCTGGAGTTTTATTTAAAAAATCCCAGGAGTCTGTAATTGATTTATCTAATCAATTGGCTCAGGTGATGACTAGTTTGTGAAAATAAAGAACAACTTAAGTGAGGTTATCCCTTGCTTAAAGTACAGATGTGTCTCTAAGCCACGCTTCGAGACATATCCTGAAAGATTTTCAACGAGCATTTTTATAAATCCATATTCCCAAGTAATCATTTTGTCTGCCTGAAGTTATTGCATTAACTTCTTGGTTATCTGGTTGCACTTTTAGAGTCAGGTTTGCGCTTAAATGCTGCAAATAAAATTACACCAGCACCGAACGACAAAATAGAAACACCTGAAGTTGGTTCAGCTACAGAGACAGATGAGATTGGCGTCAACAGGAAGGCGTGTAATTCACCATTAACTGCACCACGACCGACAATTTGTCCTTTATTATTAATGGCAGATGCCGCTGTTAAGGTAAAGCCACCCTCTGAATCAGGAGCAATCAGGTTATTTAAGTCGTACAGAGTCTTATCACTATAAAGAAAAGCCCGCAAACCATTGCCATCTGCGGCAAAAAAGTTATTGTTAGTGCCAGAAAACCCGACTACTTGACCCAAATTATTGATCCCCAAACCAGTACTAAATAAATCTGTAGGACGTAACCTACCAAGGTCTTGCAGTCCCGTGCTGGAACTATACAGAAAAGCACGACTATCATTTACGCCAGTGAGTCCCGAACTACCAACTACTTGTCCTAAGTCATTAATATCGTTTGCTTGACTGTACCTGTCACCAGGGAGAGTACCGAGATTAGTGATTATGCCGTTGTCGGATAAAAAGGCTCGGCCGGAAGAACCAAAAATGCCAACTACCTGACTTAGATTATTTATGCCATAGGCAACATAATTTTCTTTTAAGTTATTGTTAATAATAGTCGTCTTACCATTGCTGTATAGGAAAGCGGCTCCGTTGGGAAAGGCAAGTTTTGGGAATATACCGCCACCAGTTGTACCGCCAACCACCTCACCGGAGTTATTGATAGCATAAGGAATGCCTTTAAGACCGGTATTTTGCGTTGTCCCATCACTGTAAATAAAGACGTTATTATCACCGTCGGTCTTACCGATGGAATTACCAACTACTTGCCCCAAGTTATTGATACCAGTCACTGCAAGTACATTATCGCCAGGCAACGGACTAATTTTTTTCACAGAACCATTACTGTAAAAAAAAGAACTGTCCAAAGAATTAATCGCTACTTCACCTGAGTCATTAATGTCTGTAGCATAACTGTAGGCTTCTCCTGCAAGATTACCTAAGTCAGTAACTGAGTATAAAGATACTGCCAATGCCGACTTGCATGCAGTCAGACTGATTGCGGTGAAAGTTATTGCTGTTATACAGGATTTCCACTTAAGTAAAACCATGTTACCTTGCCGTGATTTTCTATTCCCTTACCAAATTACCACTGAAGAGTACGGTGGCAAGCTGCCGTATCTGGGTAATCGCTAAATACGCCATCAACACCTAAGCTGAAAAATAGTTCATATTCACCTTGAGGATTTCCTTGAAAATCCAGTGGCAAAAAACAGTCTTCATTGCGGAAAGTCCAGGCATGAACCAGCAAACCAGCCGCATGAGCATCTATCACTAATGATGTAGGCGAACGTAATTTACCATTGCTGTCTCTAGGAACCAGTAAATTTTTATGAATCCCAATCGCCTGTGCATATTTAGCAATTTCTTTTAAACCTGATGCTGTGACTAAATCTGCATAAGTGCGATCGCAGCCGCTAACGACAAAATCATAAGGTTTACCATTGTTATTCAGCAATTGCACCAGAGGTAAATCAGTCTTTGTGGATAAATCTTGTAAATTACCGACTTCAAAAGACTGAATAAAAACAGGTGCGTTAGCTCCTTGATAACCGTTGGCTGTTAAAGTTGCAAGTAGGGGTGCTTCTAAGGCTAACCCAATAGATTGAAAGTAAGTTGGGTGCTTAGTTTCTGGGTAAATGCCAATCGTCCGATTAATTTCGGCACTTTTAACCTTGACTAAATCGATAATTTCTTGCAGCGTGGGAATTTCTAAAAGTCCATCATAAGTGGTATTTTGCGATCGCAGTTGGGGAATTCGCTCTTTAGCTCGTAGTGTTTTCAGTTCTTTGAGGGTAAAGTCTTCAGTAAACCAGCCAGTTTTTGATTCGCCATCAATTATTTTAGTGGTTTGCAGGTGAGCAAACTCTGTATGAATTGCAACGTCGGTGGTTTCAGAAATTTCATTTTCGTGACGAGCAATTAAAATACCATCTTTGGTGGAAACTAAATCAGGTTCAATATAATCAGCCCCAAGTGCGATCGCTAATTCATAAGCAGCTAAAGTATGTTCTGGACGATAGCCGCTAGCACCTCGGTGGGCAATGATAATTGGAGATTTATCTTGCAAAGTTGTAGTCATTACTTTACCTACCTGAGTAGGACGATGTAAACAATTAAAGGTTTGTAGTGAGGGCTTTGCTACTCAACCTACAATTATTTTTCACTTAATTTTAAATAATTTAAGACAAATAAAACCCTCTTTATACCAAATTAATATGAAGCTGCATAGAATAGAGCTTCCAAGATAAAGTTATAAGAAGAGACAGAAATTACCTGCTCAAATGTGAGTTGGTCGAAGATTTCTTGGATGCGCTCGCGTAAAGCTTGTAAAGAAGAGAA